>JACQFZ010000057.1 GCA_016199745.1 Gammaproteobacteria bacterium | reverse complement strand
CGGTGCGCCGGGTATCGCCCAGTTCACAGTCCCCAAACATCTGTCGTGACCATTCCAGTGCGTCCTTGGGTATCATCGTAATCCATCGGTTTTTTGTTTCAGAGAATTTGAAACTACTTCTCAGTGGAAATGTGATCAAGATACAGCGCTAGGGCGGGGGGAGGGAATGCGCTTTGTGTAGGGTGGGTAACGCTTTTTTGCCGACGCGGATTCAACAACACGCGTGGGCAGCAAAGCAGCCCATTTTGAAGGGCAGGAAGTAGCCTCTTAAATCTTCCGACGTTTCGTGGTTTTCCGTTTCGTTTTGGCGTTGGCCTTCTTTGTCGTTTTAACTCGCAGGCTTTGTTGCTTCTGACTCGCCAACCGAATCGATTCGCGCGCCCAGATGCGCAACTGCTCGACGTCGGTCAGCACCTCTTCGGGCAACTCATAAAATCGCCGCACTTGGATGCGGCCTTTCTTAGTCGTGTACGAAAACGGCTGCATACCGGCTTGCTCATATTTCGGTCGAGTGCTGTCGTCGACGACGAAATACAACGTGTTGCCCATGATCATGGCGAACATCGCCGAACCGGCGCGTATTCCGACACCACCGAACATGCGGCCGGTATGTACCGGACCGATCGGTTGCAATAACTCCAGCACATACTCGGTGTATTCCGCACTCGCCGACATCGGTCACCTCCCCTCGTCGGCAATAGCGTAACGCCGATTCCCGCTGTAAGGAAATCATCACACCAGCGCCATCGGCGCGTCACGCCACCGCGGCACTGTGTGCATCACTCAAGCAGGAGGTGGCGCCATGTCCCTTTCAGCTCAACTGCAGACACTGCTTCAACCAGATACACGTGTCGAACCGCCGGCAAAGCGATTCAGCGTCGGACTGGCAAGCACCCGCGACCACGTTATCGCCGCGCAGCGACTGCGCTATCAAGTGTTCATCGAGGAGATGGGCGCACGACTCAACATCGCCGAGCATGGCATCGAAGCGGATGAATTCGATCCGTACTGCGATCACTTGATCGTGCGCGATCATGAAATCGATACCGTCGTCGGTTGTTATCGCATCCTCACCGACACGCAGGCGCAACGCGCCGGCCGGTTTTATTCGCAGAGCGAGTTCGACATCACCCGCATCTTGGCGTTGCCTGGGCGGATCATGGAAGTCGGACGCACTTGCGTGCATCCCGAGTATCGCGGCGGCGCGGTGATCGCGCTGTTGTGGAACGGTATTGCGCGCTATCTATTGGCAAATCGTTTCGACTACTTGATAGGCTGCGCCAGCGTACCGCTGCGTTCGGGCACGAACGAAATCTGGCTGATGTATCGGCGCTTAGCGCGGACCAGTCTGGCGCCGGAAAATTGCCGCGTCCATCCGCGCGTGCCACTGCCGAAGATCAACCTCACCCGCGTCACCCAGGAACCGCACGTGCCACCGTTGATCAACGCCTATTTGCGTGCCGGCGCTCGGGTCTGCGGCGAACCGGGTTGGGATCCGCATTTCAATGTCGCCGACTTGTTCGTACTGCTGCGTGCGGACCAAGTGAACGCTCGTTATGCTCGCCACTTCCTCGACCGCGCGGGCTGAACCGACACGGTGGCGATCGGCGCGGCGCGAGTTGCGCCGGTATACGCGGCTCGCGCGGCTGCTGACTCATCTCTTGATCGGCGGTGCGGTCGCCGGCTTACTGCCGATGTTGCGAGCGCGCCGCGGCTCGCTCGCGGCCGACCGGGTGGTGCATTGGTGGAACCGACAGCTACTCGCCATTATCAATTTACGCCTGCGAATCATCGGCGATATCGCCGGTGAGGCAACGCTCTACGTCTGCAACCATATCTCTTGGCTCGACATCCCGTGCCTGCGCGCGGTAATCAATGCGACCTTCGTCTCCAAGGAAGAGGTCCGCGGCTGGCCCATCTTCGGCCGTATGGCAGCGCATGCCGGCACGATTTTCATCGCCCGCGGCGACCCGGAAACCACGACCGCCGCGGCCGACGCGATGACCTGGCTCTTAACCCAGCGCCGGTCGGTAACGATGTTTCCGGAAGGCACGACGACTAGCGGCGACGAAGTGCAGCGCTTTTATCCTCGCCTCTACCAAGCGGCGATTCGAACGCGTGCCCAAGTACAGGCCGTGGCAATTACCTATCCGCATGTTGACGGCGTGCATCCGGCGACACCGTTTGTGGGCGACGATATGCTGGCACCACACGTGTGGCGCTTGCTGGCCGAAGACACGCTGGTGGCGCAGCTGACCTTTTGTACACCGTTACCGGCCGCTAACTATGCGCGCCGCGAGTTAGCGGAAGCGACGCGAGCACAGATTGCGGACGCGCTTTATCTTCGCGACGAACCGACGCAGGTTACGGAACTGGCGAATGTCGCTGGGCTGTAACACAAGCCAGGTACGGTCGGTCCTTGACTCGTTTTCTCAAAAATCGAAACAACTTATACCCGGGAAAATGCCATCATGCGCCCGTCATTTTTCATTCATCAAACTGTCATACAGCGCTGAGATAGTGGGCGCGTTTTCAAGCCACCTTATAATTCTTCGGAGACATTTCAATGAAGCTTAAACACACGTTACTGGCGGCCAGCCTAACCGCAGTAGCGGCTGGCACGTTTGCGCTGCCGGCGATTGCCGCCGACACAACCGTACAGATCGACGGTTCGAGCACGGTATTCCCCATCACCGAAGCGGTTGCCGAAGAATTCCAAAAAGCCAAGAAAGGCGCGGTCAAGGTGACGGTGGGTATTTCCGGCACCGGCGGCGGCTTCAAGAAATTCTGCCGTGGCGAGACCGACATCTCCGACGCCTCGCGGCCGATCCTGAAGAAGGAAATGGACGCGTGCAAAGAGGCTGGCGTTCAGTACATCGAGTTGCCGATTGCCTATGACGCGTTGACCGTGGTCGTAAACCCGCAGAACGACTGGCTGAAGACCGCCACCGTCGCCGAGCTCAAGAAAATGTGGGAGCCGGAAGCGCAGGGCAAGGTCATGAAATGGAGCGACATTAATCCGAAGTGGCCCGCTACCCCGCTCAAGTTATTCGGCCCCGGCGCCGATTCCGGCACGTTCGATTACTTCACGGAAGCGGTCAACGGCAAGTCGAAGGCCTCGCGCGGCGATTTCACCGCCAGCGAAGACGACAACGTGCTCGTCACCGGCGTGTCGCGCGACAAGGGCGCACTCGGTTACTTCGGCTACGCCTACTACATCGAGAACCAAGGCAAGTTAAAGGCCGTGGGCATCGATAACGGCAAGGGCGCGGTCCTACCGTCGGAAAAGACGGTGGAAGACGGCAGCTATGCACCGCTGTCGCGGCCGATCTTCATCTACATCAACGCCAAATCGCTCGATAAGCCGGAGATCAAAGAGTTTGTCGAGTTTTACCTGAAGAATGGACCAGCCCTGGTCAAAGAAGTGAAGTACATCCCGCTGCCGGCTAGCGCCTATAAAACGGCGGGTGAGCACTTAAATAAGAAGAAGCTCGGCACCGTGTTCGGCGGCGAGGCCCAAGTCGGCCTCAAGATCGACGAGCTGTTGAAGCGCGAAGCCAAGCTATAATTCCAGCGGTATTTGGCAGGATCGAGGGCGCCACTGGGCGCCCTCTTTTTTTGCGCTGTCATGAATCTGTCACAATGGCCGCCTACCATGACTCGCCCTGACCCACGCCCTGGTTACTTGTGAACTCTGCTCGCGCGCAACCTTCCCGCTTCGCCTACCAGGCCAGGCGCCACGTGCCGGAACGCATCATCCAGACGCTGTTGTTCCTGGCGGCGTTTTTTGCGGTGGCGGTTACTATCGCCATCGTCATCGTCTTGGTTCACGAATCACTTGGGTTTTTCGCGCAGGTGTCGTTGTGGGATTTCCTGACCGATACCGAATGGACGCCGTTGTTCTCGATCAAGCACTACGGCGTGCTGCCGCTGGTGGCCGGCACACTGGTGACGACGATGATTGCGCTGACCGTGGCGGTGCCGCTCGGCACTATCATCGCCATTTACCTCTCTGAATTCTCCTCGCACCGCGTGCGCGAAGTCGTAAAGCCGATGCTCGAGCTTTTGAGCGGCATCCCGACCGTGGTGTACGGCTATTTTGCACTGTTGTTCGTCACACCGTTGCTGCAGAACACGATCCTGCCCGACCTACCGGGCTTTAACATGCTCGCCGCCGGTATCGTCATGGGCATCATGATCATCCCGTACGTATCGTCGGTCAGCGAAGACGCCATGCGCGCGGTGCCGATGCATATCCGCGAGGGCTCGTACGCCATGGGCGCGACGCGCTTTCAGACGGCATTGTGGGTGGTGACACCGGCAGCGACGTCTGGCATCGTCGCCGCTTACATTCTCGGTATCTCGCGCGCCGTCGGCGAAACCATGGTGGTGGCGATCGCCGCCGGCATGCAGCCGAACCTAACTTGGAACCCGTTCGAGAGCGCCGCCACGATTACCGCCTACATCGTCCAGGTCGCCCTCGGCGATCTACCGCACGGCTCGGTCGAATACCAAAGTATTTTCGCAGTGGGCTTGGTACTGATGCTGCTGACGTTGGCATTCAATATCATCGGCCACTGGCTGCGCCGGCGTTACCGCGAGGTGTACTGATGAAAGAGCAGAAACTGCAAGAGCTGCGCGCGCTCATCAGTCGACATAAACGCTGGGACGGTATCTTCGCCGTCATCGGCCTGGCGGCGATGTTGGTCGGCATGATTACGCTGTTTGCGCTGTTCGTCGATCTCTTGATCGACGGCGCCCCGCAACTTACCTGGGACTTTTTTACCTCGTTCCCGTCGCGGCGCGCGAGCAGCGCCGGCATCCTGTCGGCGTGGGTCGGATCGACCTTGGTCATGCTGGTAACCGCGCTCGCCGGCGTGCCGCTCGGGGTAGCGGCCGGGGTTTATCTCGAAGAGTACGCGCCGCGCAATTGGATGACCGATCTCATCGAGATCAACGTGACCAACTTGGCCGGCGTACCGTCGATCGTGTACGGCCTCCTGGCACTCGGCTTGTTCGTTTACCAATTGAACTTGGGCCATAGCATCATCGCCGCCGGCCTCACCCTTGGCTTGCTGATCTTGCCGGTCGTCATCGTCGCCACGCGCGAGGCGATTCGCTCGGTACCGGGCGTCATCCGCGAAGCGGCCTACGCTCTCGGCGCCACTAAGTGGCAATGCGTGTCACACCACGTGCTGCCGTACTCGACCGCCGGCATCTTGACCGGCGTCATCATCGGCATGGCGCGCGCCATCGGCGAGACCGCGCCGCTCATTACCATCGGCGCACTTACCTTCATCGCCTTTTTGCCGCCGGCGCCGCTGACCGGCGAGCCGCCGGCCGGCTTGTTCGATTGGTTGTTTGCACCGTTCACGGTGCTGCCGATCCAGATGTTCAACTGGTTATCGCGCCCGCAGGCGGCATTCATCAATAACGCGGCTGCCACCGGCGTTGTCATCATCGTCATGACACTGGCGATGAACGCCGTCGCCATCGTCATCCGTTATCGTTATCGCAAGCGCATCAAATGGTAGACCCGAGGGAAATCATGAAGCCCGATACTCAGACCGTCGTGCGGCCAAGCCCGGCACGGCCCATCCCGCCTCGGCCTACGCGAGCGCTCGGCGACCACGCCACCGCCGAAACCGCGACCGCGCCGCTGAAAGCGCAGGCGCGCGATCTGAATTTTTATTACGGCGGCACCGTCCAGGCACTGAAACATATCAATCTGGAATTGGCCGAAAAGCGCGTCACTGCTTTGATCGGCCCGTCAGGTTGCGGTAAGTCGACGTTCCTGCGCTGCTTCAACCGTATGCACGATCTTTATCCCGGTAATCGTTACGAGGGCGAGATCGTCATTCACCCGGACAACATCAACATCCTCGGTAAGGGTGTCGATCCGATCGAAGTGCGCATGCGCATATCGATGGTGTTTCAAAAGCCGAATCCGTTCCCAAAATCGATTTACGAAAACGTCGCCTACGGTCTCCAAGTACGCGGCGTGAAGAAGCGCAGCAAGCTCGACGACAAGGTGGAAGAAGCCCTGCGCGGCGCTGCCTTGTGGGATGAGGTCAAGAATCGGCTCGACGATCTGGCGTTCAACCTGTCCGGCGGCCAACAACAACGGCTATGCATCGCCCGCGCGCTGGCGACCGATCCCGAGATCCTGCTGTTCGACGAACCGACCTCGGCGCTCGATCCGATCGCTACCGCCAGCATCGAGGAATTGATCCACGAGTTGCGCACGAAGGTGACGATCCTGATCGTGACGCACAACATGCAACAAGCGGCGCGCGTGTCCGACTATACTGCGTTCATGCATCTGGGTGAGTTGGTGGAGTTCGGAAAGACTGACGATATCTTCACCAACCCGACTAAAAAACAGACCGAGGATTACATTACCGGTCGCTATGGATAACGAATAATGGATTAATCCCTCCCCCTCAGGGGGAGGGATGGGGTGGGGGTGGGTTGGGAGTGTTGCATAAACACCGCCCCCTTCGTTTGAACCCACCCCCACCCTTTCCCCTCCCCCTGAGGGGGAGGGGAAGTTGGTAAGAATCTTTTTTAATAGTAGGAGCTGTCATGGAACCGATTCACACCCACATCTCACGCCAATACAACGCCGAGCTGGAAGACATCCGCTCGAAGGTGCTGCAGATGGGCGGGCTGGTCGAGCAACAGATCGAGCAAGCACTGCTAGCACTAACGCAGGGCGATACCGCGCTCGGCGAAGCGGTGATCATGGACGACACCAAGGTCAATCAACTCGACGTCGCCATCGACGAAGAGTGCCAGCACATCATCGCCCGCCGGCAACCGGCGGCAAGCGATCTGCGCTTGGTGCTGGCCGTCATTAAAACCGTCAGCGATCTCGAACGCATCGGCGACGAAGCCGAGAAGATCGCGCGCATGGCCGTGCGCCTGGCGCAAGAAGAGCGGCCGAAGAACAACTACGCCGAGATTCAAACGCTCGGCAATCACGTGCGCTACATGGTGCACGACGCGCTCGACGCATTCGCTCGTCTCGACATCGAAGACGCGCTACGAGTCGCGCGCGAGGATCGCAAGATCGATCAGAAGTACGAAGGCATCTTGCGGCAGCTGATTACTTTTATGATGGAAGACCCGCGCACGATCTCGCGCATGCTGAACGTCATCTGGACCGCGCGTGCGCTCGAACGCATCGGCGATCATGCGCGCAATATCTGCGAATACGTCATCTATCTGGTGAAAGGCAAAGACGTGCGTCACACCAGCCTTGACCAGATCGAGAAAGAAATCCTCGGACGGACGCCGTAAGCCGACGCGTTAGCCGTTCCCTAAATAGCGTCGTGCAAATGACATGCTGAAAAACGCCCGGGTTCGATCTGCTGCAACGCCGGTACTTCCGTCTTACAGCGCGCGAATGCGTGCGGGCAACGCGGATGAAAATGGCAACCCGGCGGTGGATCGAGCGGCGACGGCACTTCTCCCTGGATGGCGACAAAAGTTTTCTTTTGCACGCGCAACGTCGGCGCCTCGGCCAATAACGCTTGCGTGTAGGGGTGATTCGGGCGGGCGTAGATTTCGTCCGTCGGCGCGGACTCGATGATGCGACCGAGATACATCACTAACACCCGATCGGCAATATGTCGCACGACGCCCAAGTCGTGACTGATGAACAAATACGTCAGGTTGAGCTCGGCGCGCAGCTGCAGGAACAAATTGATGATCTGCGCCTGAATCGACACATCCAGCGCCGCCACCGATTCGTCGCATACCAAAAACTCCGGCGCCACCGCCAACGCCCGGGCAATGCCAATACGCGCCCGCTGACCGCCGGAGAACTGATGCGGGAAGCGCCGCATCAGCGCCGGATCGAGGCCGACGCGCGTTAACAACTGCGCAACGTATTCTGCCTGTGCGCGCTTAGTCACGAGCCGATGCGCCACCGGCGCCTCACCGATGATCTGCTGCACACGCAAGCGCGGGTTCAGCGCCGCGTAAGGATCCTGAAAAATCATCTGTAGGCGTAGCTGTCGCCGGCGGCGCTCGCCGGCCGGCAGCCGATCGATCGCTTCACCCTTCCACCAACGCTCGCCTTGCGTTGGCACGTGCAAGCCGACGACGATCCGACCTAAGGTCGACTTACCGCAACCGGACTCACCGACCAACGCCACCACCTCGCCGGGGGCGATTCGCAAATCGACGTTATCGACCGCGTGTACCACCACTGCCTCGGCATCGGCGCCCAGCCAGTTACCGATTCGGCGGAGCGCGCCCAATGGTTCGACGAAGCGCTTCGATACGCCACGCAACTCCAGTATCGGTGTCGAAGTCATGCGTGATCCGGCGCAGGCAGCGGATGAAAGCAGCGGAACTGCCGGCCGTGCTGTGCCGACAGCAACGGTTCCTCGCCGCAGACGTCGGTCGCATAACTACAGCGCTCGCGAAAAGCACAGCCATGGGGCAAATTTTGCAGCGACGGCGCCGATCCCGGAATCGGCGTCAACGGTTGTCCGCGTCGATCGCGCGTCGGCACCGAGTCGATCAGTCCACGCGTGTACGGATGCAATGGCGCCTCCAGCACTTGCTGCACGCTACCTTGCTCGACAATGCGGCCGGCGTACATCACACAGACACGGTCGGCCAAACCGGCGATCACCGATAGATCGTGTGTAATCCACAGCAGACTGGTGCCGGACTCGCGACACAGTTTTTGAACCTCGTACAAAATTTGTCCGCGCAACGTCACGTCGAGCGCGGTCGTCGGTTCGTCGGCGACGATCAAGTCCGGCTTGTGCAGCAAGGCAATAGCGATGGCGACACGCTGGCGCATGCCGCCGGAAAATTGGTGCGGATACGCGCGCAGGCGTTCATCCGGCGCGGCAATGCCTACCTGCACCAACACCGCGCGCGCACGCGCGCGGGCGGCGTTGCTACTGACGCGCTCATGCGCCTTGATCGCTTCGATCATTTGCGTGTCGATCCGCAGTACCGGATTCAACGCCATCGCCGGATCCTGAAAGATCATGGCCAAGCGATTACCGCGCAACGACCGCCATTGCTCCGGCTGCAACTGTCGGAGGTCCTGGCCTCTGAACAGAATGCGCCCGCCGATCACCTCGCCCGGCGGATCGACCAGACCCATGATCGAATAAGCGGTGACCGACTTACCGGATCCGGATTCGCCGACCAAGCCGAGCACTTCGCCGGGCGCCACCTGAAAGCTCACGTCATCGACCGCTTTGAGCACACTGCCCTTGCCGACGAAAACCGTTTGCAATCCGTCGACGCTCAAGATCGGTAACGTCATGCGCGGCTCACGGCGCCTGCAATCGCGGATTTATCAAGTCGCGCAGCTGATCGGCGACAACATTGATCGCCACGATCGTCAGCACCAGCGCGGCGCCGGGGAAAAAACTGATCCAGTAGTCGCCGGATAATAAATATTGAAAACCATTGGCGATCAACAAACCGAGCGACGGCTCGGTGATCGGCAGACCTATCCCGAGGAACGACAGCGTCGCTTCGAGCGTGATGGCGGCGGCGAGTTGCAGCGTGGCGATTACGATCAACGGTGGCAAACAATTCGGCAATAAGTGCTTAAAGAGAATGCGCCACGGTGACAGACCCAGCAGCACCGCCGCCTCGATATATTCCTGCCGGCGTTCGATCATCGCCGCCGACCGGGTGGTGCGCGCGTAGTACGCCCACTGCACGGCGACGAGCGCGGCGATCACCTTGCCGATACCCTGCCCCGCCACCGTAATCAATATCAGCGCGATCAAGATGGCTGGGAACGACAGCTGCATATCGGCGATACGCATGAGCAACGCATCGGTCCACCCGCCGACATAGCCGGCAATTAAACCGAGCAAGGTACCGATCGCGAATGCCAGCAGCGTCGCTGACACACCGACGGCGATACTGATGCGCAAGCCGTAAATTATGGCAGACAGCATGTCGCGACCCTGTTCGTCGGTGCCGAGCCAATAAATCTTGCCACCGTCGCCGGCCGGCGACCCCGGCGGCATGCGCGCGTCGAGAATATTGAGTTGCGCCAAATCGTAAGGATTTTGCGGAGCCAACCACGGCGCCGTTAGCGCCAACAGCACGATCGCCACCAACACGACTAACCCGCCGACGGCGAGTTTGCTTTCACGGTAGCTGGTCACGAGTTCACGGAACAACGTTGGCGTCGTCATTGCTTAGAGTGCCTAACAAAATGAAATGACTTCAACGTAGCGTTCCCTCCCCTTCAGGGGGGCGAAGCGGGGAATTCACGAATGTCCGGTGGACATTCGCGCCGCTGAGCGGATGCGTTGAAGTTTGCGCATCCTGGGCGGGAAGCGACAGGGTGGGGGTGGGTTTCGACGTTGCGTCACTAACCCACCCCCACCCCAACCCTCCCCCTGAGGGGGAGGGAGTTAACGTGCCAATGTTCATTTTGTTACCGTCTCTTAGCGTGCTCGCATTTTCGGTTCGGCTAGGCGAATTCGCGGGTCGAGTAGCGCATACAACAGATCGACCACGAGATTGATACCGATGAATAACGCCACGACGATCAACACGTAAGCGACGATCACGGGACGATCGAGCAAGTTGATCGAATCGATCAGCAGCTTGCCCATACCCGGCCAAGCAAAGATGGTTTCCGTGACCACCGCGAACGCGACTACCGAACCGAACTGCAACGCGACGACGGTCACGATCGGAATAGCGATGTTCTTCAAGACGTGGACACCGACAATGCGACGGTTCGACAAACCTTTGGCGCGGGCGAACTTTATATAGTCCTGCGCCATCGCCTCCTGCGTGCCGGTGCGCGCCAAGCGGATGATCAGAGCGATGTTGAACAATGCCAGCGTCAGCGCCGGCAGCAGCAGGTGGCACCAACCATCGAGCGTGAATATCGACAGCGGCATGCCAAAGATGTCGATCGTCGCACCGCGCCCGTTCGACGGCAGCCAGCCCAGCTGCACCGAGAACCACATAATCAACATCAGTCCGATCCAAAACGTCGGCAGGCTGAAACCGAGTATCGACACGCCCATGATGGTGCGCGCCGCCCACGACCGCGGATGCAGCCCAGCCCATAAGCCGAGCGGCATGCCGACGGCAATAGCGCCGACGATGGCGACGCTCGCCAACTCGAGCGTCGCTGGCATGCGCTCGAGAATCAGCCCCAACGCCGGCACGCCGTGCACGAACGACTTGCCGAGATCGCCGCTAACGGCGCCCTTTAGGAAGTACAGATACTGCGCCCACAACGGCTTATCCAAACCAAGAGCGGCGACGGTGCGGGCGATTTCGGCTTGCGTTGCTTGCGGGTCGATCAACAGATCAATCGGATTACCGACGGCATATACCCCGACGAACACCAGCAGCGACATGACTAACAGCGCCAGCACGCTTTGCAGCAGGCGCCGCAACATAAAAACCATCATGCCGTCTTACTCAGGATGAAATTGCTGCGCCAAGGTGAATTCGTCGGTGCGCGGCGTATAGCGAATGCCCTTCTTAGTCGCCCAGGTCACGACCTGGTTGTACAACGGAATAATGGCGTAATCTTTTTTCACGGCGAGCTCGACCGCTTGCTGCAACAATTTTTCGCGCGGCTTGTCGTCGACGGTGCGCAGTGCCTGCAACAACAACTCATCGAACCGCGGATTGCTGTAGCTCGCCCAATTGTAAGCACCGAGCCCTTTTTCCTTATCGGTGGTCGCCAAGAACGCGCGCATCGCGCCGGACGGCTCGCCGCCGCCGACGCCCCAACCGAGCAACCCGAAGCCGTTCTCCTTGCGCGCCGCGCGTGGGATGTACGTGGCCATCGGCATGGTCTGCACCTTGGTGTCGATGCCGCCACGCGTCAACATCTGGCCGATGGCCTGCGCCACTTGATCGTCGTTGATGAATCGATTGTTCGGCGCGAAGAACGTAATGCCGAAACCGTTGGGATAACCCGCCTCGGTCAGCAGCCGCTTCGCGCCGGCCAGGTCGTAGGTCTCCGGCGTCAACGTCGGACTGAAGCCGTATGTGCCGGGCGCGGCGATATTGCCGTTCGGCACACCGAGCTTATCGATCACGCGTTCGGCCAGAACGTTGCGGTCGATCAACTTGGATATCGCCTGGCGCACGCGCAAATCCTGCAACGGATTTTTCGCCAACGGCTTACCCGCTTTATCGACCGCGTACGGCGTGGTGTCGCGAAAATCGAGATAGATGAACATGAATCGGCTGGACACCTTTTCATACACCGACAGCTTCTTGTTCTGGCGAAATTGCGCCACCAGATTCGCCTGCACGTTCTCAATCGCCTGCACGTCGCCGGACAACAACGCCGACATGCGCGCCGAGTCGTTCGGCAGCATCTTCAACGTCACCTGGGTCCACGCCGGCTTGTCACCCCAATAAGCGTCGTTGCGTTGCAACTGAATGCTGTCGCCCTTGGTGTACCTGGTCAGCTTGAACGGGCCGGAACCGGCCTCGACCTTGCCCAAATTAAAATCTTCGGTCGAGGCGTTCTGCGCCGCCTTCTTCGACACGATAAAAATCCGCGACAGGTCGTTCGGCAACAACGGATACGGTATCGCCGTCGTCAGCTGGATCGTGTAGGGATCGATGATCTTTTTGCTGACGATCGTTTTCGTGTAACTGGTGAACGGCGCACTACTGGTCGTGAGCGTCGCCGGCCGATCGATCGAAAACGCCACATCGTCCGCCGTCAACGGCGATCCGTCGTGAAACTTAACATCGCGCCGCAGCTTGAACTCCCACGTCGTCTCGTTGATCGGACGCCACGATGTCGCCAATACTGGGATCAAGTGCGTATCCGGATCCAACGCGACTAAGGTTTCGTAAATATGCGCGCACACGGCGCTGACGGAATCTTGATTGGCAAAGTGCGGATCGACCGTAACGATGTCGGTGCTCAACCCAACCCGCAACTCATCGAGCGCCAGCAACGGCGAACTAGCAACGACCCATAACACGCAGAAAAATATACGCAGGAACTTCAGCATCCGACTCATCTCCTTTATCTCGGCAGGGGTTCCATAAAAGCTCGGTTCATGAGAACGCTAAACACCGCCACTGTCCAGCCGGCGGCACGATGTTGCCGCATTCACGAATCCTAATGAGCCTTTGGGTCGCCATTCTGGCTTAACTACCTATTCTTCCAAACGGATTACCCCTTAGCCCTAATTTTCTCGAAACTGTCATGTCATTATCGGTCCAACGGGGTCTCGGGCTATGCTTGGTAACACAGCAGTCATATTTCCCCTGTAACATTATTGAAAATTAGACCTGCCCCCATGAGCAGCGCCGAGACCATCACGATCGAACTGCAGCAGCAGCCCGAACTCTATTTGAACCGGGAGTTGTCGTTGCTCGCGTTCAATCGGCGCGTATTGGAGCAAGCACGCGACCTCAGCACGCCGCTGCTCGAACGGTTGCGCTTCTTATGTATCGCCAGCAGCAACCTCGACGAATTCTTCGAAATTCGCGTGGCCGGATTGAAGGAGCAAGTCGTATCGGGATCGACCCAGGCCGGTCCCGACAACATCGGCCCGCAGGAAGTGCTGACGCGCATCTGTACCGAAGCACACAAGCTGGTGGAAGAGCAGTACCGGGTACTGAACGAAGAGCTCATTCCAGCGCTGGAGCGCGAACGCATTCGCTTCTTGCGTCGCAGCCAATGGAGCACCGAGCAAGAGCAATGGGTGCGTAATTACTTTGAGCAAGAGCTGTTGCCGGTATTGAGCCCGCTCGGGCTCGATCCGGCGCATCCGTTCCCGAAGATCCTCAACAAGAGTTTGAACTTCATCGTCTCGCTACGCGGGCGCGATGCCTTCGGCCGCGTCGGCGGTATCGCCATCGTTCAAGCGCCGCGGGCGTTACCGCGGTTGATCCAGCTCCCGATCGAATGCGGCAGCGGTCCGCACGACTTCGTGTTCTTGTCGTCGATCATTCATAACCACGTCAGCGATTTGTTCCCCGGCATGGAAGTCACCGGCTGCCATCAGTTCCGCGTCACCCGCAACTCGGAACTGTTCGTCGACGAAGAAGAAGTCGGCGACCTATTGCGCGCGGTCGAAGGCGAGCTCGCATCGCGGCGCTACGGCGACACCGTGCGCCTTGAAGTTGCCGACAACTGTGCGGCGGCCATGACGTCGTATTTAATGAACGAATTCGAATTGGGCGAACCGGACGTTTATCAGGTCAACGGGCCGGTCAATCTCAATCGATTGATGGCAATCTCCGAGCTGCTCGACCGCCCGGACCTCAAGTACCCCGCGTTCGTACCGGGCATGCCGCCGGTGTTGGCGCACCGGGAAGACATCTTCGCCGCGATCCGTGCCGGCGACATTCTGCTGCATCATCCGTTCGAGTCGTTCGTGCCGGTGGTCGATTTTTTACGCCAGGCGGCAGCCGATCCAAACGTGCTGGCGATCAAGCAAACGCTCTATCGTACCGGCAAAAGCTCGGTGTTAGTCGAAGCGCTGATCGCCGCCGCCCGCGCCGGCAAAGAAGTGACGGTCATCATCGAGCTACGCGCCCGGTTCGATGAAGAAGCAAACATCAACCTCGCGTCGGCGCTACAGGAAGCCGGCGCGCACGTCGTCTACGGCGTCGTCGGTTACAAGACGCACGCGAAGATGGTGTTGGTGGTACGGCGCGAAAACGGCAAGCTGCGACAGTACGTGCACCTCGGTACCGGCAATTACCACGACCGTACCGCCCGGCTCTACACCGACTTCGGCCTGCTGACCTGCGACGGCCCGATTGGCGACGACGTACACAAAGTGTTTCTGCAACTCACCAGTCTCGGCCGAGTGCCGAAGCTGAAGAAACTTTTACAGTCGCCGTTTACCCTGCAAAAAGAACTGCTGAACCGCATCGAGCGCGAAGCCAACTACGCCCGTGTCGGTCGGCCGGCGAAGATCGTCGCCAAGATGAACGCCATCATCGAGCCGCAGATCATCCAAGCGCTCTATCGCGCGTCCCAGGCCGGCGTGCAAATCGACCTCATCATCCGCGGCACTTGCTGCCTGCGGCCGGGCTTAGCCGGCATTTCCGACAATATTCGCGTGCGCTCGATCATCGGTCGCTTTCTCGAACATCCGCGGGTTTATTGGTTTCAGAACGACGGTAAGGAAGAAGTATGGCTCGCCAGCGCCGACTGGATGGATCGCAATTTCTTTCGGCGCGTCGAGATTGCGTTCCCGGTCAACGACGCAAAATTGCGTGCGCGCGTCGTCAAGGAAGCGCTGGAAACGTATCTCGCCGATAACACGCAAGCGTGGGAACTTCGGAGCGATGGTAGCTATGTGCGCGTTGCCACACCGGAGGCGCCGCCGATAGCAGCACAACTTACCCTGCTTAAGAGTTTGGCAGAGACACCGTAGCAGATTGCTAGACGGCGCTGCTCGCCGACATAAATGCTACGCAGTCACATCCATCTTTTTCGATCGCGACCGACGATATTCATGGGGCGTCATGCCTTCTAGGCGCTTGAACACGGTAAGGATTGGCTGTATCGAATCCGGCTGTTGTCGCTTCACCGTGTAATTACCGGGTTATTATTTTTGCCTTCACTGAGTGACAGCATTTTTATAAAGCCTATCGCCACTCACTACCGTTTTGCCGCTAATAACTAACTCGCAAAAAAGACCGGGGCCGTCCCCGCTCCGGCCTACCGCTAGCACGTCACATAGCAGCTTTATTAGGTAGATTGATGAGCCAACAACTAACCGTTAACTGTGCGAATGGTCGCCGCGGTCCAGGCACATCTTGTATCCACAGAGGCAATAATATTGAGCGCCAGTGCCTTGGTAACCGCTTGTGTGCGATTGCTGACGTTCAACTTAACGAAGATTTGTTGAATGTGGTATTTGACGTTCCGATGAGTAATGCCGGTAATTTCGGCGATTTCTACGTTGGTCTTACCGTAATGCAGCCAACGCAGAATCTCGATCTGACGCTCACTCAAAATTGCCGAGCCATCGTTGGCCGGCAGATCAAGTGCTGTTATCGCTTCCAGCACAACCATCGCCCGCTTTAGGGCCATATGTAGCTGCGGTACTAACCCAGCAGTGCTTACCGCTTTTAATTCATCTATGACATCTACCAGTGTCAGGCGTTGCTCAGCGTTCATGGCTCGACGGTCTAGTACCTATCTTTTGTTCGCTGTTCCTTACCGTTCCCGTCACCATCCCTGGCAACGGCGCCCTATGGGCGCGCGTGCTGCACTTAGGCAGGTGAATCTTGCATCATTAGAGCGACATCATCGTCCACGCCTATAGGCGCGGACGCCGTTCAGCGGTCAAGCGGCGGTCGCCTGTCTCGATCGGGTCTTGCGATACTCGCTAGGCGTCATCCCTTCAACGCGTTTGAACACTGAGTTGAACGTGGTCTTTGAGCGAAAACCGCTGATATAGGCAACGTCGAGCAGCGAAAAAGAATCGAACGATGGATCATCGATCGCCCGCTTTACGGCATCGATGCGCATCCGGTTAATGAAATCGTAGAAGTTGGCGCCCATATGCTGGTTAATCAGCTGTGATAATTGATTTGGCGTGGCATCGATTTGCTCGGCGAGGTCGGCTAATGTTAGGTCCTCTTCCAAATATGGCTTATCGGTCTTTATAACCGCCTCCAAACGCGCCTGAAGCACGGCAATTTGTTCAGCGGTGAGGGTTGAGCGGACGTATTTGCCGGCTTCTACCCGATCCAACATCGGCGTTTCCGATACAGCCGACTCTTCCATCGCGGGCGGCGCATGGGCCGATTCGCGGCCCGAGTTAGCGGTAGTAGCCACACTGCGCTTCCTGCGGACTCCATGCCTTATATATATCGAACGCTGAATGACGCCGTAGTAGCCCATATAGCCAATGTAAATCGCTATCCCAATAGCGGTAATCGAGTTGCCAATTTGTAGCGACCATGTCCAAGTCATCGCCCAGGCCAACCATAATCCGAACGCCACCCCGAAGAGCCCAGTGACCCAGTTAAGCGAGCGCGACTCGATTTCGGAAAATTGCTCGACCAAGCGACGACGATATTGCGTAACTGCGCGGAAAACAGCGAGCAGATAGACCAGTATCTGTGCAACCGCTGGCGCCATCATTATCAAGATCACCGACGTTTGGCTCGTCATTGAGACGTTCATATCAGGTACGAGCAACTCCAGTCGGCCGTCGATAATGACGCCACAGGTGAAAACTACCGCCGCGATCGGCAACGCAAAATGCAACGCATCGCGCCGACGGAACGCGGGTACAGGCTGCGTCAGTGTTCGTATATAAAGCCACAATGCTGGGCCGATTGAGAGAACTGCCGTAGGAACGAAAGCGAGTAGCAGTGCCCCTTGGTGGGCCATATCGAATTGCAGAAAGAGGGTGGCGATACAGTTAATAGAAAGCCCGGCCAACGCTAGCGCCAGCCAGTAGTTCGCCCGGTTTTTGACGGCAGAACGCAACAACAGCAGAATCAATGGCGCCGCCTGACCTACGCTGGCGGCGGCAATGATAATGTTTAACTTATTAATACCGCCCAAGAGATTGCGATCCCCCCCCATCAGTGAAATTTAGCGCCGCCCAAAAAAATAAAGGACCAACAGAAGTGTCGGTCCCTCGCGCACTATCGCCTGCCCATTGAGCCTAAAACTAACTGGCTATTTTAAGGAGCACTACGCCTGATCTCTTACGACGCTTATCGGCGCAATACCCAGTTCCGTCGCCGCCGATGGCCAAGGTCGAGAGAGTTCTAGCTAAATAACGATGAAGACAGGCACAAATGTCTTTTTGCGAGGTTACAACGACGGGCAGGAAATTACCGAGTAAATGCCAGTAGGACCAGCACTAATACTGTGTCAATCGAAGTTGAGCTGCAACTTAGCTACCCGCAAATAACGCGCTTCTTGTGCCAAATCCGCCGCCGTCAGCGGATTGTGCGCCAACCAACCGGCCGGAAAACGCAATGATAACCGACGCTTATCGGCGCGCAGCCGAGCGCGCGGTAGTGGCGCGTCGGTACGGCCGCGATTGAGTAGCACCGCCAACCGCAACATTGCAGCCATTTGCCGCGCGCGTTTGCCGCTGCGTCGCGGTAACGTCTCGAACGCTTCGATAGGAAACCGCCGGCGATGACTGCGCACTAACACCGCTAACAGCTGCTGCTGCTCGCGGGCAAAACCAGGGAGATCGGAATTCGCCAATAGATAGGCGCCGTGATGATGATATTTACTGTGGGCGACTGCCAAGCCGAGCTCATGCAACCGCGCCGCCCAACCGAGCAACCGCGCCGCGTCGTCGTCTAGCTCCCAAGCGTGCTTCACTTGGGCGACGCACTCGTCGACCGTACGGGCGACGCGCTCAGCTTGGGCAGTATCGATGTGATACCGACTGCCGAGCGCCTGCACCGTCTGCTCGCGCGCGTCTTCGTGACGTAAGCGACCGAGCAGATCGTGCAATATGCCTTCGCGTAATCCGCTCGCCGATACCTGCAAACGCTTGAGATCGAGTGCCTGAAATACGGCGCGCAGGATGACGACACCGGCGGCAAACACCGGCGCGCGCTCGGCACTCAAACCCGGCATATCGAACGCACGCGCGTGGCCGGCGGCGGTAATTCTGTCGGTTAATTTTTCGAGCGCGGCGGCAGTGATACCTTCGTCCGGCTCAACCCACTTCTGACTCTGCACCACCGCGGCCATCGCACGGATCGCGCCGGAACTGCCGTAGGCCTCGTCCCAGCCATGCGCCCGAAATTGCGCTTCGATGGGTTTGCACTCAAGCCGGGCGGCAGTCGAGGCGGCGCGCATCGCCTTGGCGTTTATCCGACCGTTAGCGAAGTAAGCGCGGTTCAGGCTGACGCAACCGAGCGACAAGCTTTCGGCGAGCTGCGGCATGACACCGACACCGAGGATCAACTCGGTACTACCGCCGCCGATATCGATCACCAACCGTCGCTTGTCGGTGTTGGGTAAGTGGTGAGCGACGCCTTGGTAGATGAGTCGTGCCTCTTCTTGGCCGGAGACGATCTCGATCGGATGGCCCAGCGCCTTCTGCGCCGCTACCAGAAACGGTTCGCTGTTGCGCGCACGCCGCAAGGTGTCGGTGCCGACCACGCGCACCGCCTCCGACGGCAAGCCACGCAGGCGCTCGCCGAACCGTTGTAGGCATTCGAGCGCACGCCGGCTGGTGGTTTTGGTCAACCGATTGCGCGCATCGAGCGCGCCGCCCAGCCGCACCATTTCCTGCAAACGATCGATAACACGCACTTGACCGTGCTCGATACGGGCGACCACTAAGTGGAAACTGTTCGAGCCGAGATCGATTGCGGCGATCAGCGACGGCACCGGCTGCTGCAGGTTCTCGGTTAAAGGGTCGAGCTCTAAGGCCTTCAGCGGCACCGCGATATTCCTGTCATCACCTACTGCGAATCTAACCGCTGGACAGGTGATCGAACAAGACCAGCCCCCAGGTGAGGATTACCAGAAACACCGACAACAACACTGCCGCCGAGCCCATGTCCTTGGCGCGGCCGGAAAGCTTGTGCCGGTCTTCGCCGATACGATCGACCGTTGCCTCGATCGCCGAGTTCAACAACTCGACGATCATGACAATAAACAAGCTACCGATCAGGAGTATCCGCTCGATGCCGTTGTCGCCAAGCCAAGCTCCCAACGGCGCCAGAATAAAAAATAATGCGACTTCCTGCCGAAACGCCGCCTCCTCCTGTAGCGCCGCCCGTATCCCCTGAACCGCGTAACGCAACGCGTTAATCAATCGTTCGATGTCACCCAAGCTGGCAATGATCTTCGTTAGCAACGGCATAAGCGTTCCTTATTTTGCGGCCACGCCATCTTAATGACACGGCCGTGACAAAACGATGACTCCGAAATCATCTGCCCGCAAAAAATGTTTCATGACCGTGCGTCATAGTCTAGTGGGCAAAAATGAGAGTGACGTCTATGGAACCGTTGCGCTTTCGCTCGATATGGATATCTGACGTTCATCTCGGCACACGTGCCTGCAAGGCCGAGTATCTCCTCGACTTCCTGCAGCACACCGACTCGACGCGCCTCTACCTGGTCGGCGACATCGTCGATTTCTGGAATCTCAAAGGCGGTTGGTATTGGCCGCGGCTGCATAACCAAGTCATTCAAACCGCCATGGAAAAAGCGTCGCGCGGAACCGAGGTGACGTACGTACCGGGCAATCACGACGAGCTGTTCCGCGATCATATCGGTCGTGCGTTCGGCGGTATACGCGTCGTCAAGGATGTCATTCACGAAACCGCCGACGGTCGCAAGCTGCTCGTGATCCACGGCGATGAGTTCGACGCCATCGTCGTCAACAGCAAGTGGCTGGCGCTGCTCGGTAGCTGGATGTACGACGTGCTGCTGTCGGCCAACCGCTGGGTCAACTGGGTGCGCCGACGCTGCGGCTTTCCGTATTGGTCGCTCGCCGCATTCCTCAAGCACAAAGTCAAAAACGCCGTCAACTTTATCAGCCACTTCGAACAGGCACTCGTGCACGAAGCCAAGCGCCGGCAAGTCGACGGCGTGATCTGCGGCCACATTCACAAAGCGACGCTCGAAGACTACGGCGACATCTTGTACGGCAACTGCGGCGATTGGGTGGAGTCGTGCACGGCGCTGGTCGAACGGCTCGACGGCAGCCTCGCCATCGTCCACTGGGCCGACGAAAGCGTTTACCTGTTGGAAGAAACTGACCATGAATATAGTCATAGTTACCGACGCCTGGTTCCCGCAGATTAACGGGGTCGTCCGCACGATCGCGCGCACGCGCGACGAGCTGCAGCGGCTCGGCCACGATGTCGACATCATCGGCCCGGATCGATTTCGCACGATCGCCTGCCCGACCTATCCGGAGATTCGCCTGTCGCTTTTTCCCGGGCGCAAACTGAACGAGCTACTCAGCCGCGCGCGCCCCGATGCCGTCCATATCTCCACCGAAGGACCGCTCGGTGTTGCCGCCCGTGCGTGGTGCTTGGATCATGATTTCCCCTTCACGACCTCGTTCCATACGCAGTTTCCGGAGTACGTGTGGCTACGTACGCGCATCCCGCTTTGGCTGTCGTACCGCGTGATGCGTTGGTTTCATGGGCGCGCAGCGACTGTCATGGTTGCCACACCGACGCTGTATCAACGCTTGTCGAAATGGGGCTTCAAGAATCTTGGAATGTGGTCGCGCGGTGTCGATACTGAATTATTCCGCCCACGCGATAAGTCACTGCTCAATACCAAACGCCCACTGTTCATGTACATGGGTCGCGTCGCCGTCGAAAAAAATATCGAGGCGTTCCTCACGCTCGATCTACCCGGCAGTAAGTGCGTGGTCGGCGGCGGCCCGGATTTGGAAATGCTCAAACGCAAATATCCGGACGTGCTGTTCCCAGGCTTCAAAGAGGGCGACGCCTTGGCGCAGCATCTCGCCGGCGCCGATGTATTCGTATTTCCGAGTCGCACCGACACTTTCGGGTTAGTGCTGATCGAGGCGCTCGCGTGCGGCATCCCGGTCGCGGCGTACCCGGTACAAGGTCCGGTCGACATCATCGACGACAGTGTTACCGGTTGGCTCGATGAGGATTTACGTAAAGCGGCAATTAAAGCATTAGCGCTCGATCCACAACGTTGCCGGGCGGCAGCGTTGCAATACACCTGGGGCACGTGCACCGAACAATTTTTATCGCATTTGCGGGCGGCGTCGATACCACCCACCAACAGGCGGGCGCGCGCGAACCAGACAATACCCGAGCGGCTGTAAGGGAGGACACCGATTTACACGGTGTAGCGGCTATCTCGATGTACAACGGCTCGTATCGAGCGATCTCGATATTGCGCTGCTTACAGCAGCGCTATCCGCTGCTCGATTCCACGTGCGTCAGCCATGGCGATAGTTCGTGGCGCTGTTGTCTACTCGCCGCCAACAGCTAAACCAATCGCCGCAACAGTGACGGCGGCGCTAACCACTGGAGCTTGCCAGTACCAGGCGCGGCGCGTGCCGGAAATTCAATCAAACAAGCACCACCTTTTTTGAAATCGATGAAACCCGTTTCGCGACCGGTAAGCAGCCAATCGACCAGGCTGCCCAAGTTCGGCTCATGACCGACCAATACTACCGTCACGCCCGGTGCCTGCTGCTTCAACCATTCGACGACTTCTGCTGCCGAACCGCTCGGTGCCAATGCCGGCACTTCGATAAGAGCATCGCACGCGAAAGCGTCGGCGACGATCTCGGCAGTTTCGTGCGCGCGCAGTAATGGACTGGTGGCTAGTACGTCGATGGTAGGGACGATTTGGCGCAGGCCTTTGGCATATTTACGCATGCTCTTCCGACCTTCGTCGGATAAACGACGTGCGGCATCGTTGTCTGTAGAAAACAGACTAAAGGCACGCTCTTCTGCCTTGGCATGACGAATTAAGAGTAGCTTCATATAAGAAAGAGTCTAACAAATGACCGGCGAGTTATTTGTTAGACTTAATACTAATGAGCGACGATTCACAGTTACATCAGCACGATAATTTGCAGCGCTTCGTTTTCGAAGGGGCGCCCATCCGCGGCGAGATCGTGCGCTTAGACGCCACTTACCGCGCGGTGCTCGACCGGCGCGACTATCCACCGGCGATACGCGAGATCTTGGGCGAGATGATGGCGGCGACGGCATTGCTCGCTTCAACGCTCAAGTTCGAAGGCCGGCTGATCATGCAAATCCAAGGCGACGGACCGATCACGTTGGCGATGGCTGAATGCTCGGAGAGCGGCGTCATGCGCGCTATCGCGCAATGGCAAGGCGACGTGACGCCGGCGCCGCTGGAGCAACTCGTCGGCCGCGGTCAGTTTGCCATCACAATCGATCCCGACGGTTCGCGCGAGCGCTACCAGGGTATCGTAACGTTGCAAGGCGGCTCCGTGGCGGCGGCGCTGGAACATTACTTCGCGCAATCGGAGCAATTGGATACACGACTGTGGCTGGTTACCGATAGCACGCAGGCGGCCGGCATGCTTCTGCAAAAATTACCGGACACACCGTTCGAAGACGCCGATGCCTGGGACCGGGCGGTACACTTAGGCGCGACGCTAACGCGTGAAGAATTACTGTTGCTGCCGGTGCCTGACCTTCTGCACCGGCTGTACCACGAAGAAGACGTACGCTTATTCGCCCGGCAACCGCTGAGCTTCCGCTGCTCCTGCTCACGCGATCGGGTCGAAGGGGTATTGCGGATGATGGGGCAGACGGAGGTCGAGTCGATCCTGCAGGAACGCGGCAATGTGCAGGCGGAATGCGAGTTTTGCGGGGCTAAATACGAATTCGACCCGATCGATGCCGCCCAGCTCTTTACCGATCCAGCGCCGGCCGACACCCCTTCCACGCGGCAATAATGCACCGTTATGGGGCGTTCTCGGCCGATAAGTCAATTCGTCGGTTTCGATAGCCTGTAACGCGGCTTGCTGTATAATGCCCGACCTTTTGCCCGACCCCCTACCCACTTCCAGCGAACTCCCGTGATTCAAAACTTACGCAACATTGCGATTATTGCTCACGTCGACCACGGCAAAACCACGCTCGTCGACAAATTGCTGCAGCAGTCCGGCACCTTCGATGCCCGTAAAGAAATGGGCACCTGCGTCATGGATTCGAACGCGCTCGAAAAAGAACGCGGCATCACGATCCTGGCGAAGAACACCTCCATCCGTTGGCGCGACTATCGCATCAACATCGTCGACACCCCCGGTCACGCCGACTTCGGCGGTGAAGTGGAGCGCGTGTTGTCGATGGTCGACTCGGTGTTGTTGCTGGTCGATGCGGTTGACGGCCCAATGCCGCAGACACGCTTCGTGACGAAGAAGGCGTTCGCCCACGGCCTGCGCCCGATCGTTGTCATTAATAAAATCGACCGCCCGGGTGCACGTCCGAGCTGGGTGCTCGATCAAACTTTCGATCTGTTCTTTCGCCTCGGCGCGACCGAAGAACAGCTCGACTTCCCGGTCGTCTACGCCTCGGCGCTGAACGGCTACGCCGGCCTCACGGAAGACACCAACGGCGGCGACATGACGCCGTTGTTCGAAACCATTTTGAAGCACGTGCCGGCGCCGGACGTCGACCTCGAAGGTCCGTTCCAGATGCAGGTATCGAACCTCGACTACTCGAGCTACGTCGGCGCCATCGCCGTCGGCCGCATCAAGCGCGGCCGCGTGAAGCCAAACCAGCTAGTTTCGGTCGCCGATCATTCCGGCAACGTACGCAATGGTCGCGTGCTGCAGGTGCTCGGCTTCCTCGGCCTTGATCGCCATGAAGTGCAAGAAGCCTCCGCTGGCGACATCATCGCCATCACCGGCATCGAAATGCCGCGCATCTCCGACATGTTCTGCGAACCGGATCACGTCGAGCTGCTACCGGAGCTGACGGTCGACGAACCGACCGTCAGCATGACGTTCGAAGTGAACAACTCACCGTTCGCCGGTCAGGATGGCAAATACGTCACCTCACGCAATATTAAAGAACGCCTGGAACGCGAGCTGATCCACAACGTTGCGCTGCGCGTCGAGCCGGGCGAGTCGCCCGACAAGTTCAAAGTCTCCGGCCGTGGCGAGTTGCATCTATCGGTGCTGATCGAAACCATGCGTCGCGAAGGCTTCGAGCTCGCGGTGTCGCGTCCACAGGTCATCATCAAGGAAGTCGACGGCGAGAAGCATGAGCCGTACGAGCAAGTGACGGTCGACATCGAAGCCGTGCACCAAGGCTCGATCATGGAAAAGCTCGGCGCCCGCAAAGGCGACCTGCTGAACATGGAGCCGGACGGCCAAGGCCGCGTGCGTTTGGAATATATGATTCCGGCGCGCGGATTGATCGGCTTTCAAACCGAGTTCTTGACCGCCACCGCCGGCACCGGTCTGCTGTACCACGTGTTCGACCATTACGGTCCGATGAAGAAGGGCGAGATCAAGAACCGCATCAACGGCGTGCTCATCGCCAACGGCGTCGGCGCCAGCGTCGCCTACTCGCTGTTCAGCTTGCAGGAACGCGGCCGCATGTTGATCGGCCCGGGCGAAGAGCTATACGAAGGCATGGTCATCGGCATCCACTCGCGCGACAACGACCTCGTGGTCAACGCGATGAAGGGTAAGCAGCTGACCAACATGCGCGCGTCGGGCTCGGACGAGAACATCATCCTCGTACCGCCGATCAAACTGTCGCTCGAGCAGGCGCTCGAGTTTATCGACGACGACGAGTTGGTCGAAGTCACGCCGAACTTCCTGCGTGTCCGTAAACGTTTCTTGAAGGAAACCGACCGCAAGCGGGTCGAGCGCGCAGCGGCGGGTTAATCACCTACGCTAGGCGACAGATAGGGCGGACTATGTCCGCTCTATTTTTTTGCACTAAAAAACTAAAGAAAACACTTCGAGCGGTGGGCAAGTCCGCCGTTCATTCTCCAAAACTCTCAGCGTCCTCGCGACGGCTCGCGATCGCCCAATCTTCCGGATATGCCCCGTGCTCGACGTACCGTCGAAATGTTGAATACGCCCATTCCCCGGGAGACCTCACGAGCCCATGCTTAACGGGATTCCAATGAATATAATCCGCGTGCCGCTCAAAATCTGCTTCATCTCGAATTTGATGTTCCCAAAACCGTCGCTGCCAAAATCCGAGTTCACCGTTTTTTTGTTGTGTTGGTGTTAGCAGGCTATGGTCAATTAGCATTGTCGCGCACTGCTTGCTCGTACCTTGCTTAATCAGCGACCAACGCAGAGAAAAATCGGCGTCCCCTTCCGGCATCGTCCACAAACAATGCAAATGGTCAGGCAGCAGGACCCAAGCATCGATTTGAAATGGGTGTTGCTTCCTCACAGCACCGATTGATTCACGCAGCGTACGCCTTGCTACTTCATGCGCAAAAAGCGGTTGCCGGCGATGCGTAGTGACTGTGAAAAAGTAAGTTGCACCTACAGTCGTCGCGCGCCGATAGTTTGGCATCCCAACACTCTCTCCTTACTGTATGAACGGCGGACAAGTCCGCCCTACACAATAATGTAGGGCGGACTTGTCCGCCGTTTCATCATCTCTGGTTAACGTCGCCGATGCGCCAGTGCCATTAGCGGCCCAACGACCAGCCACACCACCACGGTGAACCCGGTCTCGAGCAAGACGAAATCCGCCACCGACGTCATCGGATGTTTGGCGGCATCGGCCACCGTCGTAAACGACCACGACAACAATCCCATGACAGCGCCGAACATCAATCCCGGCGCCAACCAGGTACCGGCCTTTGCCGCCGACCCGGCGACCCGCGGATAGAGCCACGAGAACACCAGGCCCTGGATCGCCATCGACAACATCCCGAGCGGAATAATGGGATCGTCGCGCAGGGTATGCAGCTGCTCATAGTTGTCGCTGAAGATGACGAGATGCCATAGGAAGGCGATGACAAACGTGCCCACTAAATAATAAATAACACCAAGCCAATACTGACGTTTCACGATTCCTCCTTCGTTATTTTTTTGACGCTAGTAACCATCATCGTGCTAGCAAACCTCGAGCATCGGATCGAGATAGTCCCACGGCTGTTTGCTGGCACTCCAATAAACAACACTCGGCCGGAACGTGCTCGGATCATCCAAGCTGGCGGCGAACAGGCAAACGATATCGGGATAGCCCGAGGTCTCTTTCAAAATCGGGCTACCGCAACGCGGACAAAAGCCGTTGGTCACGGCGCTGCCGCTGTCCGCCTTGGTGTCGTACAACTTGAGCTCGCCGGTGATGAACACTGCCTTCTTCGCGAATACGATCTGTGGCGCGTGGCCGCTGCCGGTGGTGCGCTGGCATTGCCGGCAATAACAGTGCAGCGCCATCTCCGGTTCGCCGCGCGCCTCGTAACGGATCGCGCCGCATAGGCAGCCGCCGTGATAACCCTTCGGCTGCTTCGCTGTCATGCGTTCACCGTCGACGTCGTACGGGCGACGTTGTCGGCGCGCCAATGCGGCGGATAGGTCCGCTCGTAACCCGGCAATGTCTCTATACGTTTCATTTCGTACGGAATGCGCTTGAGCTCGGCCGTCAACAACACTCGCCACGAATGGGGGCTGCCGCTGCCCCAGAAAATTTCCAGATTGGTTGCCATGATTCCTCCCTATCGTTAAACCGCCGGCGCATCAGGTGCGCGAATGCAACGCCACGCGATTGCCTTCGCAATCTTCGAAGTGGGCGATGAAGCCGTGCGAACCGACGCTGGTCTTTGGCATGAGCTGCTTGCCGCCGTTGGCGGCGACGCGCGCGAGCGTGGCGTCGATGTCGCCGACGCTGAAGTACACCAACGTGCCGGTAGTCGACGGCGTGTAGCCCGGGGCCTTCATCAGTGAACCCGAGGTACCCGGCGCCTCGGGCGCCATCGGAAACATCGCCGCCCGCTTCGGCCCTACCTCCATGATCGACAACTTCAGGTCGAACACGGCTTCGTAAAAGCGCTGCGCTTTCGCCAAATCGTGAACAGGAATTTCAAACCAATTAACAGCGTTCATGACTATCTCCCTTAAAGTTGAGTCCCGGCTGATCGCCGAAACGTTTTTCGAAATCTTGCGTAAACGGTATTACGTCGCCGCCAACAAAAGCTGTAGGCGTGCCAGGCAACCGGTGTGACCAAACACATGCAGCTCGCGGGCGTGTGCGGTTTGGAAGCGTTCGTGCGTCAGCACCAGCTCAGTCCGCCCGCCGACATCGCGCAGATCGACGGTCACCAACGTGTCGCCGGTGCCGATCTCGTCGCGCTCCCAGGTCCAGGTGAACACTAATTTTTCCGGCGGACGTATTTCTTCGTAACGGCCGATTGCGCAATGACGTTTGCCGTCGGGGTCGATCATTTCGATGCGATAACCGCCGCCGACGCGCAGATCGACCTCGACCGCGGGTATCTGGAAATCGGCGGACGGCGCGAACCACTGCATCAATACCTGCGGATCGGTCCAGGCACGGAACACTTGCGCGCGCGGTGCGTCGAACTGGCGCCTTAGAACGATGGCCGCTTCGCGCTCGCGCGGCATCGTCGTTGAGTCACTGGCTGCGCCCGTCAGCAACCGGCGCGCACGTTCGACCGCCAACAGCCGCTGTAAACGATCGAGGCAACCGCTGTGGCCCTGCTCGTGTAGATCACGTGCGTGCGCTGTCAAGAAACGTTCGTGCGTGAGCACAAGCTCGGTGCGCCCGCCAAGATCACGCAGCTCGACGGTTACCAAGGTATCGCCGGTTTCAGGCTCCTTGCTCGCCCACGCCCAGGTAAACACCAATCGTTCCGGTGCGCGGACTTCTCGGTATTCGCCGGCGACGATGTGATGTTTGCCGTCGGCTGAGACCATGTCGATCCGATAGCGGCCGCCGACGCGCAGCTCGACGTCGGCCGCCGGCGTCGTGAACGAGTCCGCCGGCGCGAACCACTGCATCAACGCTTTCGGGTCGGTCCACGCGCGGAAGACTTGCTCGCGCGGCGCGTCGAACTGGCGCGTGAGGACGAGCGTGGTTTCGCTTTTTTTGAGTTGTGGTTTTGCCATGACGATTGTTCCTCGGAATTTCGAGACAGATAAGTTGCCAATGCATCCAAGCGCACGTCCCAGAATGCGCGATAGCGTTCGATCCACTCGGCGGCGGCACGCATCGGCGCGGCGTTCACCTGGCAGCGATGGACACGACCGTCGATGGTACGCAACAACAAGCCGGCGTCTTCGAGAATCCGTAGATGCTTAGAGATGGCCGGCAGCGAAACGTCGAATGGCTTAGCGAGTTCGGACACATTCGCCTCGCCTTCTGCCAGCCGCGCCAAAATCGCTCGACGGGTAGGATCGGCCAGGGCGGCGAATGTGCGGTCCAATACAGCCGGCGAATAGTTAACCATATGGTTAACTATCACACGGTGCCAAGTCCGGCGTCAACCCGGACTTGTTTTTTTAGAACTCGGCTTGCACGCCGAAGGAGAACAGCAGCGGCAATTGATAGACCGGCTTACGCGAGCTGTAGTCGCGGCTGTAGCTATAGCCGTCGACATTCTTGTGGTTGTAAGCGTTGATCAGCTCGAAATAGGTATTGAGTTTCCACGTGTTGTAAACGAAATCGCGGCCCAGCCGCAGGTCGAGCCGATGGTATGCCGGCAAGCGATCGGAGTTGGTCTCGCCGTAGTTCGCGCGATATTCATCGGTGCTCCCCGGCCGCAGCGTCCCACCGGTGATGGGTGTGTCCGGGTTACCGCTGTGATAGCGCCAGCTGGCACCCAAGGTCCAACGATTCGTTAGTTTGTAATTGCTGACGAGGTTAATCACCACCGGCTGATCGAAGTTCGCGGGAAATGTTTCGCCGGTGGTTTCGTTGGTACGCTCGGAACGCGACAATGTCGTCGATATCCAACCGGAGAATCGATCGGTCAATTCTTTCTTGATCAGGATGTCGACGCCGTACGCCTCGCCGCTGCCGTTGTTGAGATAGCGAAACGTATCGTCGGCGACCACCAAATCTTCCATGGTTTTGTAATACAGCTCGGTCGACCACGACCAGCCGTCATCGAACTTGTGCAATGCGCCCAACACCGAGTGGCGGCCACGCAGGCTCGAGAGATCGGGATTACCGAAGGTGTCGATCACCTGTTCGCCGTCGGGAAATTGATGATACTTACCCCAACCGGCGGTCAAGCGCGTGCGCGGCGTCACTTGCCATTCGCCGCCGAGGCGCGGCTCGATAAACGGCCCATCTAAATAATCTTCGGTAGAAAACCGCGCACCTAGAATCAGCGTAAACGGCTCGGTTAGGCGCCAACGATCTTTGGCGTACGCCGTGGCCCCATGAATACTTAACTGGTCGTCGCTCTGCAAGCGTTCGGCCGATGTTAAATCGCAGTCCGGATCAAACTCGGTGCAACGCGGGTTGCGCGCGTCCAAATTTAAATTAACGTCGGTGGACCAAAAGCCGCCGCCAAGCAGCAAGGTATGCGCGTCGTTTAATTTCGTCGTCAACTCCTCCCGCACTTGATAACTGTCGAACGCCACAAATACCGTGCCGGCGCTACCGACGGATTGGCCGACATCGCTGGTCATATGCGAGAAACGAAATTTGTGATTACTCTGCGACGATAGCCGGCCGCTCCAGACGACTCCTTGCGAATCGAAGCTGGTATCCGACGTCAGCGAACCGGTCAGTACCGGATCCTTCGCCGCCGGTTTCGAATCTTCCGGAACGAACAGCTCGAATTTATCGCCGGCACCGGTAAGCAATACGTTAACCGTGTTGTCGTCATTGACGCGCCATACATATTTTCCCTGGTAGTCGTAGAACGCCGGAAACTGGCGGTACTCGACGCCATTTTCGTCGTCGCCGAAATCGCCGCTCTTCGGCAGAATTAAATCGTAATAACTGCGGCGTGCGGAAAAATAATACGACTGGCGATCGTTGACCGGTCCTTCAATCAGAAAATCGCTTTCATAAAAATTGATGTTGAGCTTGGCACCGAAGCGATCGGTGCGCGGCTCGCGTAACCGCACATCGATCACACCACCGAGGGCGTTGTCGTATTCGGGACCGAACGCTGACGGGAAAAAATTGAAGTCAGTAACCAGATCGGCGTTGAAGACGCTGAACATGCCGCCGAAGTGAAACAGATAAAACACCGGCAAGCCGTCGACGTAATAAAGATTGTCGTCCGGCGACGTACCGCGAATCGCCGGCGCGGCGCTGGTATCGCCGCTAACAGTAATGCCGGGCAATGTTTGCAAGCCGCGTAATGGGTCGCCGGCGCTGCCGGCGACTTCGTGCAGCTCTTTACCGGTGATGCTGATCTTGCTGACCTTGTCTGGATTGCGGTCGGCGTAAACGACGACACCGGGCAATGTCGTCGCCGGTTCCAAATAAAGCGTCACATCGGCCGCCGCTTGATCGTCGCCGACGCGAAATTTCTGCGGCGCCAGCCGTTCATAATCGACGCTCATGGCCGACAATGAATAGTCGCCGGGCTTGTCGATGACCAATACAAACTTTCCCTGAGCATCGGTAACCGTGCTGTGCGTGTCGTCCTCGACCAGAAACACATTAATCAGCGGCAACGGCCGGCGAGTCCCTTTTTCCAGCACGACTCCCTGTACCTGCCACGGCAGGCTCGCCGCTCGCACCGGCATGCCCATACCGACTAGGGCCAGCGCCATAAAAAAGAGTGGTACCACACGCATGATCGACGATCCTCCCTAATGAACTTCTGTTTTTGATCCCTCCACCCCGATCCGGGGTGAGAGAAATAGTTAACGACTTCCTAATTTATTTTGAACGTGTACGGAATGTACCGCCGCACCGGCACCGGCTTGTCGTCGTTATAGGCGGGTGTAAATAAACTCTGATCGGCCGCTTCTAACGCGGCCTGATCGAATGAGTTGCCGCCACTGACGGCAATGTTCTTCTGCACGACCGTCCCACGCGTATCGATCACGACCTCAACCGTTACCTGCCCCTCTTTGCCGATCGCACGCTCACGGTCGGGATACTTGGGCTCGACCTTGCGTAGGAACCGCGGTGGATGTGAAACACGATGAATCGGCAATGCCTCACGCACGATCGCCGCTAGATCGGATTCGAGCGATGCAGCGGCGGTCGCTGGCGGTTGCGGATCATCCGCCGTAGGGGCGGTTTCTGCCGTCGGTGCCACTTCCGCGGCTGGCGGTGCGGGTGTGACCGGCGTTGCCGCGACCGCGGCACTTTTCTGCTCGACCGGTATTACGGCGGGTTTGGCCGGCGCCGGCCGGCGTCGTGACTTTGGCGCGGACACGCGCGGCGCCGGCATGTCGTAGACCAGGCTCACCTGGATATCGGACGCCGGCGACTCGACGACGACCCGGTGATACGCCAACACCGTGAACAACGCCGCATGCACGCTCACTGACAAGCTGAGCGCCAGCACATGGCGCCAACCGGGCTTTTGGGTAGGTCTATTGGGAGACATCGGGCAAAACTGCCGAGCTTGTTACCTTAGTTATCGATGCGACAGGCGGTCAAGCATCCCTGCTACCACGCGTTAAATCAAGGAGCGATCGGCTAGTCCGAAGGTCGGCGGCACAGACCGGCGGCGGCCGTGTAAAATCAGCTTTCCAGCGAGGATTCCGTCATGCCGTCAGCCAGTCCCCTCACCCGTTCCCAGCATAAAGCCGAATACGAGGCCAATAAACTGGCTAAACGGCTGCGTCGCGCCGTTGGCGAGGCGATCGGCGATTTTCACATGATCGAGGACGGCGACAAGGTGATGGTATGCCTGTCCGGCGGCAAAGACAGCTATGCGCTGCTCGACATTCTGTTATTCATGCGCGAAAAAGCGCCGATTCGGTTCGACATCGTCGCTTACAACCTCGATCAGAGGCAACCCGGCTTTCCCGAGCAGGTGTTGCCGGGCTATTTAACCCAGCTTGGCGTCCCATTCCGGATCGAGCAGCGCGATACCTATAGCGTGGTGAAGCGCGTCATCCCCGAGGGCAAAACCACCTGCGGCCTGTGCTCGCGCCTACGCCGCGGCAACATTTACCGAGCAGCGACCGAGCTCGGCTGCACGAAGATCGCGCTCGGCCATCACCGTGACGATATCCTGCAAACGCTGCTGCTCAACATGTTCTACGGCGGCAAGCTGAAGGGCATGCCGCCGAAGCTCATTTCGGACGATGGCCGCCATATCGTCGTCCGCCCACTCGCCTACTGCCGCGAGCACGACCTTGCCGAGTACGCCCAGCACCGGGAATTCCCGATCATTCCGTGCAACCTATGCGGCTCGCAGCCAAACCTGCAACGCCAGGCGATCAAAGAAATGCTGCGCGACTGGGACAAGAAATTCCCCGGCCGTATCGAGTCGATGTTCCGGGCGCTACAGAGCGTCGCGCCGTCGCATCTCGCCGACCGGACGCTGTTCGACTTCGCTAACTTGGCGCCGCGCGCCGAGCCTTATGCCGACGGTGATATCTTGTTCGATGAGATCGTGCTGTCCGACCCGTAATTGTTGTCGGCTGCCGGTTTACGACGGCATCAAATGGTGTCAACGCTGATCCTAAATCAGCGTTGACACATAGAACTGACATGGCGACACGCATGCAATCTATGAAGCGCTGGTTGATCATTCCGCTGTTGGCGATGCCCTGGCTTTGCGCACACGCGGAGTACACCGTCGCGCCGGATATCGCCCAAGAATATCGGCAACTAAAAGCGAAGGCCGGGCAGGCGCCCAATGACACCGAGCTCAATTTTGAATACGCCACTTGCCTTTCCTACCTCGGCAAAGTGGAGGAAGGCCGCACGGTGTTGAAACATGTGCGCCAACTCGATCCCGGTTTTGCGAATAAAGTGTTGCCGAAATATCTCAAGAAGCAGCAAGAGAACCCGAACGATTTAAAAGCCAAGTACCGGCTCGGCTTCTTGTATTACTTCAAGGAAGACTACGCCCAGGCACTCAACCTGCTCGGCCAAGTCGCGAATAGCGAACCGGTTGGGCAGCTGAACGCCTGGGCGCTCGGTTACATGGGTGTCGTCAAAGGCAAGCTCGGAAAGTGGGACGAAGCGGAGAACCTGGTGCAGCGAGCGCTGAAGATCGAGCCGGAGGCGTATGGGTTACACGCGGCGCTGGCGGTCGCGCAAAAAAAGAAGGGCGAGACATTCGCGGCCATGCGCTCGTACATGACAGCCCTGGAAGAACGAAACAAGTTCGAACGCTACGAGAAACAGCACTTACAGTGAACGCGGCGGCGATCGCGTGAGCCACCAGCCGATCGCTGTCACCAGCACGCCGGCGATAAAAAAGAAAACGATATCGTAGACCAGCCAGTTCGGCGTGTCGTCACGAACGTGATGCAGCTGTAATAGCCCGTGACTGACGATCGAGTCGACGATATTAAATCCGCCGAAACCGACAAGCAGATAGCCGAGCAACATCCGCCGAGATTTTGCGATCGGCATACCTGCCGCCGCGCGCCACAACAGCACCAGCCCCAATGCCATGACGACATAGGCGGCGCTGTGAAACACGCCATCCCAGAACACTTGCTGTTGCAACGCCGCCGTCGTTATTACTGGATCACGAAATGAGACCAGGTGATGCCATTGCAGCAACTGATGAAACACGATGCCATCGAAAAACATGCTGAGGCCGAAACCGAGCACAAGGCCGGCTTGCATAATCGGCGAACGCTGGCGCTTCTGCCAACTGGGAAAATTCTTTTTGCGTCGTACCATCCGTGAGCCAATCGATCGTACTGTTCTAAGTCGTTGAGTCGCGATCGAGAGCTTCGATGCTGTCGACAATATGCGTAAAGCGCTGACCGAAATCGGTCAGCAGATACTCGACGCGCGGCGGCACTTCCGGAAAGCTGTGCCGTTCGAGAATGCCGTAGCGCACGAGCTTGCGCAGGCGTTCGTTCAATACTTTAGTAGTGAGACCTTCGATACTCCGTTCCATGGCACCCGGGCGGTTAACGCCGGAACGCACCAGCGCAAGCACATGCAACGACCACTTGCAGCCGATAACGTCTTCCACCATCCGCTTTGCCGAAATTTTCTCGCCCAAGACTGCCAATTTTTCCCCCTACCGATCAACAAGACACACCAGAAAGTACCTACCATTCTAAAAAGTGCGGACTTTTCCTCATGCAAAGCGCGCCCTATTCTCCGGTGCGTGTTCAACAGCGTCAAACGAGGAGTACCAATGAAAGTGTTATGTGCTTTACCCGCAGCGTTTGCTTTCGTCGCGCTAACGAGTTATGCCGACGACGGCATTGCAACGACAACCAGTTCGAACGTCAAACCGCAATGGGACATCGTGCGCACGCAAGTGACGACCGAAAAACAGTATGTCGTATTCCGCATGCAAGTCAGTGGCCGCGCTGGGAAGAATAAACCAACGAAGACCGGCCAGCTCGCCGGTAGCCGCGTATTTTCCTACGTTTGGCCGACGTCGCTCGATCCGGCTGAGGTCGGCTTCGACGCGAACAGCGGAATACTCGCGTTCGCGGTCACCGCGCATCCCGACTTCGACGACAGCCCGCTGTTCGACGAAAACGGCGACGGTAACCTCGACAACGACGGCAATGTCTGGCACAGCCATTGGGTCGTGCTGACACCGGACGACGCCTGCGGCGCAAAAGGTCTCAAGGTACGCGACATCGCCGAAGGCACCACGCCCAAGTTGCCGAAGACCTGGCCCGGATTGCCGATCTACATCGACAGCCCCGGTTACTCGCCTGTATTGACCGGCAGCACGGTCACTGTGCGTGTGCCGTTCGACAATATCGGCGCTGTCAGTGGCGCCAAGTTCGACGGGGTGACCGCCGGCCTACGCGTCAATACCAACCTGCACGCGCCGCTGTTATGCGTCGAAAACGTTTTTAAAGTGGCGTCGGGCGATTTAAGTCTGCCGGGTACGATTCAATAATCATTCCGTATGGGCGGGGCGACGGACAGTCCCGCCTGCACGACTTAACCACGGCGCCCGGAAGCCGGCGTCAGCGAAAAGGGTCGGTTTGACCGTGGGCAGCAACAACGCCTTCAGCCGACGCTGGAACGCCCGCTCCACGCGCGGCGAATTCTTTCTGCGCTTCCGGATAATTGCAGACGATAGAAGTCTTGACGGGTTTTCGAAACCCGCGCGACAATGCGATTCGCACGCGATAACGTCGCATAACATCCGCCGTGCGCCACGCAATGGACGTGCAGGGAGAAAACATAACATGGCCTGTTCCTTCCCGATCGCTTGGAATGGCGGTCGACTTGTCACCCGCTTGTTGTGGCACCGGGGTAACCGCCACGCTACGGCTCACCAAAACCGGTACCGGCTCGGGTGCGGATGTGTTTGCTGAATATGTCTTCCGCAATTCGTTAATCAGCCAATACAAAACGAGCGGCACTTACCTCGACATCCTGCGACCGATGGAGCACATCTGCATCAGCTTCGTCGATTTTCAATTCAAATACATTCCCTACGACGACGACAATCGGGCAACGTCACCGATCATCGTCGGATTTGATGCGGCGACTAATACCAAACACTAAGTGAAACAGAAGCAGTGGGACGTCACCGCCGACCGCTTTAACCAGTGCAAGCAATAATTGGAGAAGTGCACGATGGAAGATCAAGCCGATAGAATTTTGCCGACGACGTTGACGAAAGAGCAGGCGATTTCGCTTTATGAGTTGCAGCAGACGAATGGGCGAAGAGTAGTCTATCTTGCGTGTCTTGATGTGGATGCCATCTTCAGAATGGGCAAAGTTGATGGCGAAACCACGATTGACATCGTGCGATACCACGAAGATCTTCGGCCGATGCTCAATAGGGATAAATTTGGAGAGCAGAAATCCAAACAATTAGATGTGATAACTTATCAGGAGAATGGTCTGCTATACGTCTTGCGCAGGTCGGGAGGCGTCTCACTATTTGACGGTATGAATCCCGAGTTGGCGCTAAGCAAAAATCGTTGCTGGTATTTGATGCCCAAAGAGACGCCGATTCCATCCGGTCTCATCATTGCGAAGGATGTAAGACCTCGTAATGGCTATACACACTATGCTTTGCAGCCAGACGAGGACATGCTAAGGGGGGAATTGCAAGAGCGGCTTGCATTACTCCGACCTTACTTGCGAAGGATATGAGCGAACTAAGAGAATTAACGCTTGAGGAAGTCGCGGCCATCCGCGTAGCAATCGAGCACGAGATCGAGTCTATTCAACTTGAGTTGGAGGAACACGATCGCGGGATTAACGTGTTGGACGAGGATAGATACGACGAACAGCTCGATGCGTTGAACTTTTACAAAGTGGTGCTGCTGCATGATTTTCGCAAAGCGGAAAGAGAAACCTTCGGTTTGAGAGATGCTGCTAATCCCGAGGCTGGGCCATATCCCGGTTCGGCCTCGGATACTTTGGTGATGCTTGAGTTTAAAGAGATTTCATTCATTAGGTACGCGCTTCATGGGAAACTTGGGCACATAAAATGGCAACTGCGAAACGAGACACTAGATGAAGTTCAACAGGAGTTTCTGCAAAGGGAGCTAAAATTCTACGAAGAATTATTTCGCGTTTTTGAAACAGCTGAGACGACGGCTCCGAAGCTTCGGCAAGTGCCCCAGATTGCTTATTCGCGCAGATGGCGTGCCTAGGGATTTTTCCGAAAACATTTGGACATAAATGGATCGGGAGTCTTTTCCGCATCAGAATCGATAAAAAGATTCCCAACCCAAATGTCCCATCACAGATTCCCGGCCCGAATGACACTTAACTTAAAGCGAAAACCGAAACGTATCAGCCGCCACTCCCTCCCCCTCAGGGGGAGGGCCGGGGTGGGGGTGGGTTTTTTAGAAACAGGGATCTCGGTTTTCGCTGCCATAAAACCCACCCCCCTGAAGGGAGAGGAGTCAATCGTGGCATCTGTTGTCGAGGGCGCTTAAGTAAGTGCCATTCGTTCCCGGTCCCTTTATTCCCACCCAGCATTATTATCGCCAAGGATTTGAAGCCCTTTAGAGGGCTCACCCATTACGAATTACAACCCGCAGAAGACATGTTGAGAAAAGAGTTGCAACGAAGACTTCAAATGCTTGAGCGCTTTGCCCGATCGCTATGAATGAAGTCAGAGAACTTACGCTGAAGGAAGTCACCGCGATTCGCCAGGCGCTCGAATATCGAGTTTCGAGCATCAAACTTGAGCTTGATGAGCACGATCGCGGTATTCGTGTTCTGGGAGACGAGGAAGCTAGCGAGCTATCAGATGATTTGTATTGGTATGAGCACCAACTTCTCTATGATTTTCTTAGAGCTGAAAGAGAAGCCTTCGGTCTGCGCGACGCGACCAATCCCGAGGCTGAACCATATCCAGGTACAGCCTCGGATACTCCGGTGATGTTGGAATTCAAGGATGTTTCTTTCATACGAGCAGCGCTCACCTGCAAGGTTGGGGATGTCGAGAGGCAGCTGCAAGGGGAGGACCTTGACGAAGCTAAGCGTCGTATCCTGCAAGATGATTTAACGTTCTACGAGGAGTTGTTTCGGATGTTTGAAACGGCAGAAACCATGGCCCCCAAGCTCCGTCAGTTACCGCAAATTGCCCTGCGGCGCAAATGGAAGTTCTGATTGAGAAGGAAGTCGTCGCTATCCGTGTAGCGCTCGAACACGAAATCGCGCATATCAAGCACCAGTTGGTACAGCCTCGGATACTCCGGTGATGCTGGAATTCAAGGACGTTTCTTACATTCGATTTGCGCTCGCTGGTGAAGTCGGTTCCATCAAGAACGAATTGAGAAACGAGAATCTTGATGAGGACAGACGCGGCCGCCTGCAAGACGATCTAACATTTTATGCCGAGCTGTACGATGTCTTTCACACCGCCGAAACCATGGCCCCCAAGCTCCGTCAGTTACCGCAAATTGCTCTGCGGCGTAAATGGAAGTTCTGAAATTAGACCGCCTACTTCGGATGTGAGTGATGTCAGAGAATTAACGCCGAAAGATTTGCCGCGATACGCCGCATTATCGAATGTCAAATTCCTAGCATCGAACTTGAGCTCGATGAGCATGAACGGGGCATCCATGTTCTGAGGGATGACGAGGCCTTCGAATTGTCGTATAGGCTGGATTGGTGTCACTGGCGGCTACTAATTAAGTAGGCCGACAGATAACGCTGATCTCGTTGCTGCAGTTTTCTAAAGAAACATTTGCATCGCAAGTTGCTGCACAAACGACGACATACCGCCTTGCATTGCCAACAGCACCCACGCTAGGTACATGGGTTCAATCGAAATTCGTTAGAAAATTTTTCCCCGCGCTGTATTCGATCACGTAGCTGCCGCATAATTTCGATCCACTAACCAATAGTTGAAAGGGAGTTCGACATGCATATTGCCACTTCATGGTCCACTCAGTCCGACACCGTTAAAGCTGTCGAAGAAGCTTATGAGAAGCTCGGGCAATCACTTAACGGCGAGCCACCGACCTTATTGTTAACTTATTACTCCAACAATCACGACAGCCGAACGATCCTCAAGCGTCTCGATGCATTGTCCGGCAATGTCCCGATTCAAGGAGGAACGTCTTGCCTCGGCATCATGACGCAGCAAGGATTCCACAGCGCCGATGGGTGCGGCTTTGGTCTGTGGGCGATTCAGGATCCGCAAGGCAGTTATAGCGTCGGCATCGCCGCCATCAATGACAACCCTCGGCAGGCGGCGGCAGAAGCGACCGAGATGGCGCTCGCCGGCGCCGGGCGGCCAGGAGAAGTGCCGGCGCTGGTATGGTTGAACAGCGCTCCCGGTTGCGAAGAAAAAATCCTTCAGGGCATCGAAGACGTGCTCGGACGGCAAGTGCCGATTGCCGGTGGCAGCACCGGCGATAACACGGTTGCCGGCGATTGGAAACAAATCGGCGCCGGCCAAGTCCATCAAAATGCCGTCGTCGTCACCGTGATGTACCCCTCGACCGAAGTCGCTTTCGCGTTTCACTCCGGTTATGAACCGGCGGAACATCGCGGACGGGTTACTCGCGCCACTGGCCGCACGCTCTACGAAATCGACGGTCGTCCAGCCGCTCAGGTTTATAACGAATGGACCGGCGGCATAATTGCTGAGGCATTGCCCGCCGGCGGTAATGTGCTGCCGATGACGACGTTGTCTCCGCTCGGTCGTGAAGTCGGACGGATGCGCGGTGTGCCGTATTTCAAATTGTCTCATCCCAATAGCGTCGCCGCCGACGGCGCGCTCACCTTGTTTTCCGATATCGAAGAAGGCGAAGAAATTTTGTTAATGACCGGCTCGAAAAATAATCTGGTCACGCGCGCCGGCCGCGTCGCCGAATCGGCGATCTCCGCTGGTTCGCTCGCCGCCGACGACGTTTGCGGGGCGTTGGTTATTTACTGTGCCGGCTGCATGTTGACCATTCAAAGCGACATGGACAAGGTGGCGACCGGTGTCAGTGGCGTGCTCAAGAACAATCCTTTTATCGGCGTGTTCACGTTTGGCGAACAAGGCTGCTTTGTCGGCGGCGAGAATCGCCATGGCAATCTGATGATTTCGGTGGTCGTATTCGGTCGTCGGGCCGTCGGCGGATAGCCTTGAACGGGCAGAGCGAGAAACTGCTCGAAGTTCTGGTTGATCTGGAGCGCGCCAAGGAAATAGAGCGCCAGTCCCGTTTCGAGTCGGAAGCGCTATTGGAAGGGCTGCACGCTATTACCATGGCATCCAGCACCGATGAAGTGTTTGCCAGCCTGTTAGAGGTACTGCGCGGCACGATCGGCTTCGACGATGCTTTTATTCTGTCGACGGAGGGTGGCGATGTCCTTGAGGTCGTCGCCACGACCGATCCGATATTTCGCTGGACGACGTGGATTCAGGGCGCGACGTTCAATCGCGTCCTCGCCGGAACACCCGTGGCACTGTTCGATGTCGCGCGGGCTCCCGAATGGGAAGTGCAATCGCCGACGGTAAAGGCGCGCGTCAAGTCGGCGTTGCATGCGTCGTTTTATGCGCCGAAATCGGCGGCGTTGTTCATCTGCACCAACCGGCGTCCCGGCTTTTTCAATAAGCAACATATTCACCTGCTGCAACGCTTTGCGCCGCTGGCATCACAGGCAATGATCAGCCTCAATGCCCGAGAACTCACGGTCAACGCGTTCCAGGCCGGCGTCGCGGAAACCGCCACCAGCATTCTGCACAACATCGGTAACGCTATTACCGGCATTCGCAACCGCGCATGGCGCCTGCGGGCGGACGCAACGGGGCTACTTGAGGCAGCCGATGTGCTGGATGAAATTCGCAACGAGATGCTGCGGCTCAACGCGGACAATTTGCCGCGATGGGCCGGCGTGCTTGACGAGGCGAGCCGGGCGTTACGGGCGGCGGTTATCGACGATATCCAACCTAGCGTCGACATGATCAGCGACGGCGTCAAGCACATCGCTGAAATTGTCACGATCCAACAAGGTGCGGCCGGTCCGGAACACATGGCGACCCGCTTTTGTTTGCGACGCCTGCTGGAAGACGCCGTGACCATGCATGTCGATACGTTGAAAAAATATGGCGTGCGCGTGGATATCACGCTCGATCTTGCTTTGACCCAAGTGACGTTGCCGCGGAACCAACTACTCCAGGCCGTGGTCAATCTCATCAAGAACAGTCGTGAGGCGCTGCAAGCCAGCGCCGAGCGCGTCGCCGAAAAAGTTATCACGCTGGCCGCGGATTCCATCGCCGACGATCGTTTTGTATTGCGGGTTGTCGATAACGGCTGTGGTATAGAACAACATCAAGTCGCGAACTTGTTCTCTTTTGGTTACAGCACCAAACAAGGCGGTCATGGTTACGGATTGCACTGGGTGGCTAATTTCGTGCAAAGCCTGAACGGGACGATCGCCGCTTACAGCGACGGCAATGGCAGCGGCATGGAAATTCGCATTGAATTACCGGTTGCGATCAATCGGTGGTCGTAGACAACCTGCACGCGGACGGCATTATGACATCGGACGTTGTCAGCACACCTTATGAGTTGCCTAAGAACAAACGCATTCTCGCGGTAGACGACGATCCGGGCATCCTCGACGCTTATATCCATCTGTTGCAGCCGCGCGAGCAACGATTCTCCAAGCTCAAAGCCATGATGGGGACGCCGGTTCTCACCGACGCGAGCTTTGAGTTGTCCATCGCGCAACAGGGCGCGGCGGCAATCGAGCTGATCAAAGAAAGCTCGCAGAAGAAGTTGCCCTATGCGGCGGCTTTTATCGACATGCGCATGCCGCCGGGAATGAACGGCCTGGCGACCGCCAAGGCAATTCGTGCCATCGATGGGCGTATCTTCGTCGTTATCGTTACCGCTTATAGCGATCATTCGATCGACGAAATCTACCGGGAGCTGGAGCGCGATGTGCTTTTATTGCGGAAGCCGTTCGCCGAGGACGAACTGTTGCAGACGGCACGTACATCGATCGACATCTGGAACCGCGAATGTCATCGCGTGCGGCAACTCGACGCCGCTAAAAAACGCGGTAAATTGCTCGAACAGAACTTATTCTCGGGCGCCGTCCGCGCGCACAAGACGAGAGAAAAAAAGCCACGTGCGCACCTGTCTTTTTTGGAAGATGTTCCGCGCGTCATTCTGCTTGACCCAGATAGAACAATGTTGGCCAAGCTGCGTCGGGCGTTTCCGCAAATCACCCAATACGTGTCATTTGCATCGTCTGCCTTCCGGCGTCAACGTCCGCCGGAACTTTTGATAGCGAGGATTGACGAAGATCATTCGCGCCGGCAACGCCAGTTGTTCGAATGGATGCGCGAGCGGCGCTACGACACCGCCTTTCTTCTTTATGGCACTGGCGCAACCACACGGGTCCGCACCCACCTGCTGCGCGGTGCGCTCGTCGATATACTGCCGGAGAATTCGCACGAGCACCTATTGGCACACAGCGCGCAACGCCTGTTCGAGTTGCGTGCGTGCGCCTATGAACTATCGGATCCGGATTGGCCGCTTCTCGGAAACACCAAAGCGTTTAAACAGGCGTTGCGCGACGCACGCAAAATGGCGGTCGTCGGCCAACCAGTGCTGCTCCGCGGTCACGCGTTCGATGTCGCTGCGGTAGCACGCTACATGCATCGCATGAGCGCCGTCCCCGGACCGCTAAAGGTACTATCGAGCGCGGTGTTCGTGCATTGCCAATCGGTGACTGATGTTGGCCATGCATTCGCGCAAGCGATGTTGAAAAATGTCAGCGCCGGCCTGTTGATCGAAAACATCGACAGCTTGGCCACCGAGCTTAGTCAGGCGCTGATACAAAACGTCCGCGCGCATGGGATCGAATTGATTCTTTGCGGCAGCGCTCGCGCGGCGGCTGTCGCCGATGTCGCCAACTTTGAACCGTTCGTGATCGACATTCCTGCCGTCGCCGAACGGCATGACGATTGGCGCCTGCTGATCGATTACTTTGTGTTGCAATACGTGCTGCGCACCGGCGAACCGCATTACCTCGATCAAGCCGATATCGATGTTATCGGCGGCAAACCCATCACTGATCTGCACCATCTTCGGCAAGCGGTGTTCGCCCGACTGGCGTCGAAGGAAGCGGCGGAAGTCCATTTACCGGTAAAGACCGAACCCTTACCACCGCGAGTGCTGGCTGACCACATCAATCAGATCGAGGCCGCTGTCATTGCCCAGACCCTTAAAGATTGCGACGGCAACATCTCGAAAGCAGCGCGCTTGTTGGGCACGCGACCGAATACGTTGCACTATCGCTTAAAGCGACATGGCATCGAGTACAAAAAATAAGGCAGTGCTATAAGCGGTCGCGCACAATGACGGCGATTTCATCATCCGTCAGCACGATCGGATTGGTTTGCATGCTGCCGCCGCGCGCGTTGGCGACGATCTTGTCGATGTGCGATTCGTCCACGCCGTAATGACGCAGGCGCGGGATCTGTAACCGATCGGTCCATGCTTGCAGCGTGTCCCAAATAGGTTTCGGCTCGACGTCACCGTCTGCTAACAACGCCGTTATCTCAGCATATTTCGCCAATGCCGGGCTTTGCGGCGCGCGTTTTGCCAGCGCCTGGCTATTTATCCGGGTGGCGGTCGCCATTAACGTACCGCACACCACGCCATGCGGAATTGGAAAAAAGGCGCCGAGCGGCGACGCCAATCCATGCACCGAACCAAGACCCGCCTGCGCCAAGGCAATGCCTGACAACAGCGACGCGTACGCCATGCACGCGCGTCCTTCGTCGGCGTCGACGCTATCGCCGCCGCGCCAGGCGGCGAATAACCCGGCCTTCGCCGCCTGCAAACCGCTCAACGCCAAGGCATCGGTAAACGGGTTGGCGCGAATCGATACATACGACTCCAGCAACTGCGTCAACGCATCCATGCCATTCGCCGCTATCAACGGTGCCGGGCAGGTGGCTAACAACTGCGGGTCGACCAGCGCCAGTTGCGGCACCAGCGCTTCGTGACGAAACGATTTTTTGAAGCCGTCGGTGCCACGCACACTGAGCACGGCGTTCTTCGTCGCCTCGCTGCCGGTACCCGCCGTCGTCGGCACCGCCACCAGCGGTGTCGCCGGGCCGCTGTAAGGGATGTCTCTACCAACACCTTCGAGGTAGTCCATTACCGAATTGCCATGGGGCAGTAAACCGGCAATGGCCTTCGCGGCATCCAACACGCTTCCGCCGCCAATGCCGACGACAACATCGATACGCGCCGGGCGATACGTACGCACGGCTTGGTCGATGTCAGCCGGCGACGGCTCGCCCGCTATCGTCAATTTTTCAGCAGCGATATCCAGCCGACGAAGCTCATCGAGCAATACTTGCCATTGCGGCGATTGCCGGAATGAACGAGCGCCCGTTACCAGCAAGGCGCGCTTACCGTAGCGACCTATGTAGCCAGGAAGTTGGTCGATCGCACCCCGGCCAAACACAATCTGCGGCAAACGCGAAAGCGAGAACGCAGGAACACACAGATTCAACCGAATGGGAAAAGCCCCTTATAAGATATTCCGGCACGCGGGCTCGCCATCCAATCGGCGACCGTATCGCGCCATTGGCGGTAATGCGGCGTTTGTTTATGCATCACCGCATCGTCGGCACTGGCGTAGGCTTCATAAAGAACGAAACGGGTACGATCATCCGCCGATTGCAGGACATCGAAACGTCGATTCCCGGATTCTTGGACCGATGCCTCATGGTTTGCGCGTGTCGCGGCGATGAAATCTTCGACACGGTCCGGCTTAACTTGAACATTCACCAAAGTCACATGCATGCGGTGTCCTCTTGTCGAGCAGGATTTGCGTTAGCGTTGATCGGCGCATTGTATGCAAAGCGATTTCAGGATCAACGAAATTTGCGTATTCAGTTTCGCCCTTTCCCCGCTCAAAAAGTTGGTATAAACGAAATTTCCGAGCGAGTTACCGCGTTGACGCTCAAGCTGTTGATCTAAAAATTATTAAATGATCAAAAATTTGATAATTGACAGCCCACCGATCATTGGAAGGTTGAAGGGATCCTCATTTCCCGGTAAATCGCTATCCCTTCTAACCAAAAGGGACGGTCCATGTTGGTTCTAACGAGACGGATAGGCGAGACGTTGAACATCGGCGATAACGTGCAGGTCATGGTGTTGGGCATCGATCACAATCAGACACGTATAGGTATTGCCGCACCGAAAAATATTCCGGTGCATCGTGTCGAGGTATACGAACGAATCAAGAAGGAGCTTGAGGCGAATGCGATGGCTAATGCTTAGTCGTTGTACCGGTAACTAGAGTCTGGGGTTCGCCACGATCGCTGTCGTGGCGAACGAGGCCTATGATGCCGATGCGCTGATCGTGCGCCTCCGGGCGAGTTCGACAAGCATCAGTATAAACACCGAAACCTCGCTGAACGTTTTTTCTGCCGGATAAAACAATTTCGCCGTATCGCCACGCGCTACGAAAAGTTAACGCATCGGTTCTCATCGTTCATCGCCCTCGACGATGCGCTGGAGCAGGGCACGTTGTTCTGCAATAGGTATGCGGAGAATCTGCGCGGTTCCGGTCCGGAAGGCTAAGCGAGGACCCGGTGATCGGCACCCAGGGCTGTTAAATTCTATTGATTTCCCCTGATTTACCACTATGCCCAAGCAACCTCTGTAGCGTGCGCCATGCGCACGATGAATCTGGAAGCCACTGAAAATGAGCGTGCGCATGGCGCACGCTACGAGAATTTAACAGCCCTGGATCGGCACCAACGTTCCTTGACACAACGGCAAAATCAGAAGAGTTGGATTCTTGAAGTCATACGAAAGGAGCCATTCTTGACCGGCCACGCGCCATGCATTTACTATCGGCCGGCCCTATAAAGGGAACCGCTAAAAATTCAAAAAATGTAGGGTGGGCAGCGATTTTTTGCCCACGCGGATCCCAAAAAAAACGCGTGGGTAGAACAACGTTGCCCACCCTACCTTGAATTTTTAGAGGTTCCCAATAGATAAACGCGAGGGAGCGTGTGTGTCTCATGAGTTGTCCATCGTCGATATTCCTTCCAGCGCAGCCAATTCATCGCAACGCGCATCGAGCGGATATCGTTTCACCGCGTCTTCCTCCCGTTGCTCGGCGCCCATGGGCGGTATTCATGGGTGTTCGTTAATAATTATCCATCCATCCCAGCAACAACCACAGGAGGACGTCCATGTCGATTTTCATGAACTACGAAGGCATCAAAGGGGAAAGCTCGGATTCCGGGCACAGTCAATGGATCGACATCGACCGGCTCAGCTGGGGCGTCGGCCGTAAAGTCACGTCCGCGTCATCGACCACCGGCGACCGCGAATCGAACAACGCCGTCATCACCGACCTCACCCTCACCCGCCGCGTCGACAGCGCCACGCCGAAATTCTTCTTAGAATCGTGCTGCGGCACCGGAAAGAAAGTCACCCTCCATCTGACCAAGACCGGCCAAGGCTCGGGCGCCGACATCTATCTCGAATACATCCTAAAGAACGCCGTCATCAGCCAATACAACGTCGACGCCACCAGCAACAGCAGCGAGCGCCCGTTAGAGCGAATGGTATTGAGCTTCGTCGAGATCGAAGTGAAATACACCCCGTACGACCAAAACGGCGAAGCCCTATCGCCGACCGCCGTCGGCTTCAACACCGCGACCAATAGCAAGAAGTAACGCGGTCTGCCGGGGTCGATGCCGGCGCGAGCTGGCATCGGCTGTGGGGGTGTTACGGGTACCGAGACAAGGAGGCCCATCGTCGTGACGAGGTTATCGCGTGGTATCACCGAGTGTCGGCGTAACGTCGGTTGTACCTCGAAACAACACCAGCGACGATCGCACGCTTGAACGACATCGCGAAAATAACTTGATCAACATGCAACACCTAATGTCGTACTCATTCATGGAACGAAAGAAATCATCGAACGAACCTAAGGCTCGACGCCGTGCTCGCATGCGCCTCGTTGGTATCAGCCTGTACGTCATCTTACTGGTCGCCTGCGATTCCGCGCCGGCCAGCGATCCGAACACGGTCACGCCGTTTCCCCAAACGGCGTTCACCTGGAAGGAATGGACGGCGTTGGAATCGCCGAAGCGGCCGACTTACGTAACGTACTATCACGGGGGGCGTGGACTTCCCAATATGGAACGCTGGAAGGCGCAAGATTTTTTGCCGAAGGAATATTTTGCAGCGCCGCATGCGGATATGTGTCGGGCGCCGCAAGCGGTGCGGAAAGATTTGTGGTCAATGCCCATAGTTTCCGGCGATACAGCAGACAAGGTTCGACAACGCATCACCTACGCCAAGAAGGGCTACGCCAAGGCGCAGGCGGGGTTGGGTCACTATTGCTTTAAGAAGACGTTCGACGCTTACGTTGATGCCAAGTTACAACGCGAGCTGTCGTTCAGCATTGACCAAGCTTACGACTGGGCTCGCCGGGGCGCGGCCAGCGGCGATCCCATTGCGATGTATCGGTTGGCGGATTGTATGAACGTTATGGCGCGGGGCGCCGACTTAGGAAAAACGCACCACGATCTCGATCCCTTCTGGAAAGATCAGTCGCGCTATTGGTTATGGCGCGCGGTGACTGACGGGTTGGATGAGTGGGCATTGAGAGCCATTCGATACCACGGTAGATTCCTTATCGAATATCCGACCGACGACGAGAACAAGATTCAAGACTACCAATGGAGCCGGCTATTCGAACTGCAAACCATCTTTCGTAACGAATTTTACGGGTCAGTCGAAGAACACATGCAGGATTTTTGGTTTTCGACGATGGAAGAAGCTCGCCATCGACTGACACCCGAACAACTGCGGACCGCAGAAGTCGCCGTCGGCAAATTCCTCAAGGCGCATCCCAAAGTTTGGGACAACATTGTCCGCCTGCCGCGAGAAGATGGTCACTCGGGCAATGTTCTTTGCCCCGGAGAACCTGGTTATCGCGAACACTTCAATTACGACAGCCTCAACCGTGAATTAGCGAGATACGGATTGCATGTCACGCCGCCGGACAAATAGTGGCCCGCTGTTTTTTTATAAAACGAACGCATCAACCAACCATTGGGAGGAAATATCATGGCTATCACTGCCTCAGATCTACAGGATGCAATTCGCACCGCATTATTTGTAGCGTCATCCGAGTGGGGAGAAAATCAATGTGATGCCCTCAAAGAGGTCGCAAACGGGGTCGGCGAATACAGTCTTTCCACCATGCCTGCCATCTTCCAAGCTTCAGCTTGGCTTGGCGCTGCCGTGGGTACCGCGAAAGCGCTATTCCCTGCGATAGAAACCGTCGTCAGCAAATACAGTCTACCGCTCACGATGGCCGGTCTCATCACTGACGGGTTGCAAAAGGCTTATGGGAGTGAGGACGATCGTCTTAGGACGCTTAGGGGGGCGAATGTTCAGGCGCTGAAGAACGCGGTTGAGGGAGAAGTTTTAGAAAGCGCAGATGATTTAGTGGGCAGTACTTTCGGCCGCCAAGGTGCGGAGCTGTTGTTCGAGATACTTAGATATCGCTTGAACGACCCGATTTTCGATAAGACAATGGCTCTCACTCACTGCAAGCATGTCATCAGACACAGTTTGATTGAATCCAAGCCAAGTGAAGTTCTCGAGCGCACGCAGAAAGGTTTCGGCGCAATGTGCAAAAAGATTAACGATGTCTACCAGACTCTTACCTACGGCCATCACTTGCTCTGGCGCTTGGATCCCAATGTGCAGGTCTGTTACCAACATATCGTCACCAAAAAGCCTATGGAACTCTATGATCCTAGGGATCGGCGTATGACTTATTGTGGTCCAGGTCGTGATCTCATCGGTGAAGGTTCGGGCTTGAGCCTGAACAACCCCAACGCGCGAGATCAAATTCTTACCATCTTGGCTAATATCTGCGATTACGATACGCACGGCACCACAAGCTGGACCGAAACCCAGACTTACATTTGGCCTCTCGACAAACCCAAGACTATCGCGGAACTTGCCAGCGAATATGCCAAGGGTTCCGGCGCGCGCGATATCGGTATTCTGCGCGGAAATATCGAGCAGGCTGATCGCGATTGTTGGGAGAGATCAAAGAAGAGAGCGGCATAGCGTCTACGCGCAGAGCATAGTCATCGCCATGCAACACGTTCGTTGATTCTCGTCGCATTGCAGCCAGAGGAACCTCAGACACCATTGCGGTTGCTCTAGCCACTTTAATCATCAGACGTGGGTGGCCATTGTCGGTCAACAGCCGGTGCTCTCCCGGCGCCGACCGTTTTTGACGAAAAGTGTTGCGCGGACGTCAAAAAGCTGGCGTTTTACCTGCTATTGACGGTTGTCAATGGTCCGGGCTCGGCGCGCTGACCGAATCACGGTATACTGCGCGCCATTCCGCCCGACCTATTCTTTCCCCATGCAACCCGCTCGCGATCTCTTTTCTTATCGTCCCTATTGGGCCAAGCGTTTCGGCATCGCGCCGTTCTTGCCGATGTCGCGCGCAGAAATGGAGACGTTGGGTTGGGACTCATGCGATGTCATCCTCGTCACTGGCGACGCCTATGTCGATCATCCGAGCTTCGGCATGGCCTTGGTCGGCCGCTTGCTCGAAGCGCATGGCTTTCGCGTCGGTATTTTGAGCCAGCCGGATTGGCAGAGCGCCGATCCGTTCAAGGCGTTGGGTCGACCGAATATTTGCTTTGGCATTACCGCCGGCAATATGGACTCGATGGTCAATCGTTACACCGCCGACCGCAAGGTGCGTTCGGACGACGCCTATACGACCGGTGGTGCCGGCGGTAAGCGACCGGATCGCTCGGTCATCGTCTACGCGCAACGTGCACGCGAAGCGTTTAGCGATGTGCCGGTCATTATCGGCGGTATCGAATCGTCGTTGCGCCGTATCGCCCATTACGATTACTGGTCCGACAAAGTCCGTCGCTCGATTCTGATCGATGCGAAAGCCGATCTTTTAATTTACGGCAACGGCGAACGCGCGCTGATTGATGTGATCCACCGCCTTGCCGCCGGCGAAGCGATCGCCGCTATTACCGACGTGCGCGGCACAGCGTTCGCGCGCAAGGCAGTGCCCGACGGTTGGACCGAGCTCGACAGTACGCGTATCGATACACCGGGCCCGCTCAATCCGCCGAGCAATCCGTACGCGACCGAAGAAGAAATGCGTGAGCCATCGCCGGCGGTCACGGGCAATGTGAAAGTCGTGCGCTTCGAGCGTAAACGTCCGAAGGTCGACTCGACCCATTGCGTCATTCGCTTGCCGAGCTACGAGCAAGTCGCCGCCGATCCCGTGCTCTACGCGCACGCTTCGCGCGTGCTTCATGTCGAGGCGAATCCGGGCAATGCGCGCGCGTTGATCCAGCGTCACGGCGATCGCGAGGTCTGGCTCAATCCGCCGCCGATTCCGTTGACGACCGAAGAGATGGATCGCATCTACGAGCTGTCGTATCAACGCCGGCCGCATCCGTCGTACGGCGACGCCAAGATACCGGCGTACGAGATGATTCGCTTTTCGATCACGATTCAGCGCGGCTGTTTCGGTGGTTGTACCTTCTGTTCGATCACTGAGCACGAAGGCCGCATCATTCAGAACCGATCGGAAGATTCGATCATTCGTGAGATCGAAACCGTGCGCGACACCGTGCCCGGCTTCACCGGCGTCATCTCCGACCTCGGCGGGCCGACAGCGAACATGTATCGCATTCATTGTAAGAGTCCGGAGATCGAGTCGGCGTGTCGCTTACCGTCGTGTGTCTATCCCGGCATTTGCTCCAACCTTAAGACCGATCACTTACCTCTTATTAAGTTGTATCGGCGTGCGCGCGAAGTGCCGGGCGTGAAGAAGGTATTAATTGCCTCGGGTGTGCGTTACGACTTGGCGATCGAGTCGCCGGCGTATGTGAAAGAGCTGGTCACCCACCACGTCGGCGGTTACTTGAAGATTGCCCCGGAACACACCGAGCAGGGGCCGCTATCGAAGATGATGAAGCCCGGTATCGGCAGCTTTTACCGCTTCAAAGAGATGTTCGATCGCTACTCGCAGGCGGCGGGCAAGAAGCAATATCTCATTCCGTATTTCATTGCGGCCCATCCGGGCACGACCGACGAAGACATGGTGAGCTTGGCGCTCTGGCTCAAGAAAAACGGCTTTCGCGCCGACCAGGTCCAGGCGTTCTTGCCGTCGCCGATGGCGAGCGCGACCGCCATGTATCACAGTGGCAAGAACCCGCTGCGCAAAGTGACGCGCGATTCGGAAGGCGTGTTCATCGCTAAAGGGTTGAAGCAACGTCGGTTGCATAAGGCATTTCTGCGTTATCACGACCCGAACAATTGGCCGCTGCTGCGCGATGCTTTGCGACGCATGGGTCGCGCCGATTTAATCGGTAACAGCAAGCAACACCTCATTCCCACCTGGCAACCGGCCGGCACCGGCGAACAGCCGGAAGGTGCACGCCGCCGCGCCGGAAATTTCCGCACGCAACATACGGGTCTTCCCGCTAATCCTCGACCGCAGGCACGCGCTAAGCGTAAACCACGATAGATCTGCGTGTGTGGTGTAGGGGTTTGCCCTCGCGCTGCTCGGTAGTCGCAGCGATTTACCCCCGCCGGTACTTTGCGTAACTTGGCGTAAAACAACTGGCGCCGAGGCGCATTCGGAGGCGAACCATGGTAGGGGTGCTGTTGTGGTAGTTGGGTGTGCCGATCACTGTGGTCATCTTGCTGTGTCTGTTCGGCGTATTGGGGTAGGTCAGATAAACCTGAGTTAAACAAAAAGGGCTTCTTTAAGAAGCCCTTTTTTTTACAGCTACAGCGCTCGTTGTTCGCTAAGCGATGAGCTTGTCCTTCATCACTGTCAGCGCCTTCGCTTCGATTTGGCGGATTCGCTCGGCGGAGACGCCGTATTCACGCGCCAAGTCGTGTAACGTCGGTTTTTGCTCATCGAGCCAGCGGCGTTGAATGATGTCGCGCGAGCGCGTATCGAGCGATGACAGTGCCGATTTCAGCTGTTCATCGCGCGCGTTCTCTTGGCTCGATTTAGTCGCCACCACTTCCGGGTTGTAGCGCATGTCTTGCAGATAACCCGAAGGAGCGGCGTGAAAGGTGTCGTCATCGGTTTCGACTTCGCCGTCGAACGGAACGTCGACACTCGCCATGCGCGATTCCATTTCCTGCACAGTCTCTGGCGCTACGTCGAGATTCTCCGCTAGCGCATCAACTTCGCCGCGCCGCATCCAACCGAGGCGTTCACGCGACTTGCGCAAGTTGAAGAACAGCTTGCGCTGCGCTTTGGTGGTCGCCACTTTGACAATGCGCCAATTGCGCAGTACGTAGTCGTAAATTTCCGCGCGAATCCAATGAACCGCGAACGACATTAGCCGAACTTCATGCGCAGGATCGTAATGTTTTACCGCCTTCATCAAGCCGACATTGCCTTCTTGGATGAGGTCTGCCTGTGGCAGGCCGTAGCCGGAAAACCCGCGGGCAATGCGAACCACATGGCGCAGGTTGGCGAGAATTAATTGGCGCGCGGCGTCGAGATCGTTGTACTTGTGTAGGCGTCGGGCAAGATGACGCTCTTCTTCGACGCTCAATACCGGGACGGCATTAACTGTCCGCACGTAGGCAGACAGCCCTCGTTCAGGGCGTAAATCAAGGGCGATTGGTAAAGCGTACGTCATGAAAAACCTCCCACAGCTGTCCTAGGGCGCGAGTTTAGCACTCGTCTCTTGAGAGTGCCAAAGTGGGGATAGAGTTCCGACTTTCAATAAGTCTTTAATGAGCAAAGGAATTACGTCGGCTCAATGGCACGGAGGTGGCGACCAACGGCCAGCCGCGAGCCGATCCAGCCAAGCAGGGCGCCGATCCCGAGGAGTAGGGCGGATGCAGTGAACCCGAGGCCATGTACACGGAAATCGCTGCCGTAGAGGGCTCCCAGCTCGGCCAGGGGCTCGGCCAAGAACATCAGGGTGACGGTCAAGATGGCCCAGGCGGTAGCGGCACCCAGCAGGCCCTGCAAGACGCCGGCATAGAGGAAGGGGCGGCGGATAAAGCCGTTGGTTCCGCCCAGCAATTTCATGACTTCGATTTCGTCGCGGCGATTGAGCACAGCCAGGCGAATGGTATTGCCGATCGTGAGCAACACCGCAAGACCGAGCAGGCCGGCAATGATCAGTACCGCGCGTTCGGCAAGGGTAAGAATTAAGCGAAGGCGGCGGACCCATTCCAGGTCGAGCTGTGCCGAGTCGACGATGTCATGTTGGCGGAGATCGTTTAACAGCGCCTGTAGCGCTTCCGGCTTGCTGGCGGCGCTACCTGGATGAACGATCAGTACTGCCGGCAATGGATTTTGGTCGAGCGCATTCAGTGCTTCGCCGAAGCCGGACAGTCGTTTGAACTCGGCGAGCGCTTGCGCGCGCGATAAGTATTCGACTCGCGCCACACCGCGCATACGGCGTACGCGATCGGCCAATCGCTCGGCGGCGGCTTCGCTGGTATCGAGCTTCAAGAACAGCGAGATCTGTCCGCCGGTATCCCAGCCGGTGCTCAGGCGTTGCAGATTATCGATGGCGAGATAAAGCCCGGTCGGAAGCGCCAGCGTAATGCCGATGACGGCGACGGTTAAGAGGCCGGCGACCGGCGCCCGCAACAACTGCATGAACGTTTCGCGCAGTACGCGGGAGTGCTGGCGTAAATAAATATTGAATCGCTGCATGATCAAGCGGTCCCTAAACGGTCAGCGGCATGGCGCGACGACGCCGGGTCCGAATCGTGTGTCAGCTCGCCGTGATTGAGCGTCAGCACGCGTTTGCGCGCCCGCGCAATCAGGTGCTGGTCGTGCGTGGCGATCAATACCGTTACGCCATGGCGATTGAAATCGATAAACAAGTCGAGGATCTCGTCGGACAGCGCCTGATCGAGATTACCGGTCGGTTCGTCCGCCAGCAGCAGTGCCGGCCGATGAACGATGGCGCGGGCGATGCCGACGCGTTGTTGTTCACCGCCCGATAACATAATTGGATTGAGCCGCTCTTTATCGAGCAACCCGACCTTGTCGAGCGCGGCGCGCACGCGCTTGCCGATTTCGCGCGGTTCGACGCCCGTCACAAACAGCGGCAACGCGACGTTGTCGTAAACGCTGCGGTCGAACAGCAATTTGTAATTCTGAAAGACGATGCCGACCTGGCGGCGGAAATGCGGCACACTCCAGCGGCTCAGCTTGCCGAGATTTTTGCCGTTGACCATGGCCTGCCCGCGGGTCGGCCGCTCGATCAAGCTCAGCAGCTTGAGCAGCGTGGTTTTACCGGCGCCGGAGTGACCGGTGATGAACGCCATCTCGCCGCGCTCGATCTTGAAGCTGATATTTTTGAGCGCGTCGTACTCGCCCGGGTAGCGTTTGAAGACGTAGTTAAATTCGATCATATGGGCCGCATCAGCGAACATAATCTCCCTCTCCCTCCGGGAGAGGGATGGGGTGAGGGATGCTCGCACCAGCACTTTGCTGAACTTCGGCACACCGTGCCCTCACCCCAACCCCTCTCCCGGAGGGAGAGGGGCTTAACAGTCGGTCGAATGGAGAGGCCGAGAACAATCTTCACAATGTTTCCGGCAACAACGCATCGACGAACGCGGCGGCGTCGAAATCCTGCAGATCATCGGACGTCTCGCCGACGCCGATGTAGCGGATCGGTAGCCCGGATTGCTTGGCAATGGCGATAACGATCCCGCCCTTGGCGGTGCCATCGAGCTTGGTCAACACCAGCCCGGTGACGCCGACGGCTTCGCGGAATGCTTTGAGCTGCGCCAGTGCGTTCTGGCCGGTGCCGGCGTCGAGTACCATGAGCACCTCATGCGGTGCGCTCGGGTCGACTTTGCCGAGTACACGCCGGATTTTTTTGAGCTCTTCCATCAGTCCGCCATGCGTATGTTGGCGGCCGGCGGTGTCGACGATCAGCACATCGACTTGGCGGCTGCGGGCGGCATTGATCGCATCATGGGCGACGGCAGCAGCGTCGGCGCCGGTGTGTTGCGCGATAACAGGGGTATCGACGCGCTGGCCCCACACCTTGAGCTGCTCGACCGCGGCCGCGCGGAACGTATCGCCGGCGGCTAGCATCACCCGGTGACCATCTTGTTTCAGGCGAGCGGCGATTTTGCCGATGGTGGTCGTTTTGCCAACGCCATTAACACCGACCACCATGATCGTATAGGGCCGCCCGTCTTTCGGTATGGTGAGCGGGCGGCTCGCGGGTTGAACAATGGCCAAGATGTGTTGTCGAAGCACGCGGTACGCGGCATCAGCATCGGCCAGTTCTTTGCGCGATAGTCGCCGACTCAAGTCGTCAATCAGCGTTTGCGTCGTTTCGACGCCGACATCGGCGCGTAGTAGCGCGGTTTCGATGTCATCGATGAGGTCTTGGTCGAGTGCGCGCTTCACGCGCAGTAAATCGCCGAGGCCCTCGCTCAGAGTTTGTTTGGTCGCCGCCAGCTTGTCGCGCAGACGCGCGAACAGCCCGGGTCGTTTTACGGTCGTTGGTTCGTTCGGTGAGTTCAACGCTTGATTACCGGATTCAGTCAATCGATTATCCTATAGCGGTCATTATAAAAGGTAAGGCGATGTTTCACACATTGAAAAAATGCACGCTCGTAATTGCAGCGTTGTTACTGACCGGTTGTAACGACATCCATGAAATTACGCTGCCGAACGGCTTGCGGGTGATCGTCAAAGAAGATCATCGCGCACCGGTGGTGGTGTCCATGGTTTGGTACAAAGTCGGCAGTGTCGACGAACCTGTGAGCCTAACCGGCATCTCGCATGCGCTCGAACACATGATGTTTAAGGGCACCACGCACCTCAAACCGAACGAATTCTCGCGCATCATCGCTGATAACGGCGGTCGCGAGAACGCATTTACTTATTACGATTACACCGGCTACTACCAGCAATTGGAAAAATCGCGGTTGCCGATCGCGTTCGAGCTCGAGGCCGATCGCATGCAAAACTTGACGCTTGACGCCGGCGAGTTCCGCAAGGAAATCCAAGTCGTAATGGAGGAACGCCGGCTCCGGACCGACGATCAGCCGCAGGCGCAGGTGTACGAAAAATTCATGGCGACGGCGTACAAAGCCCATCCCTACGGCCATCCGGTGATCGGCTGGATGGCCGATATAGAACATCTGCGCATCGATGACCTGCGTACGTGGTACAAACGTTGGTATGTCCCGAATAACGCGACGCTGATAGTGGTCGGCGATGTCAAACCGGCGGCGGTATTCGACCTCGCCAAGAAGTATTTCGGTCCGATCCCGTCGCGGTCGTTAGAGCGCACGCCGATCTCGGCCGAGCCGCCGCAGCAAGAGCCGCGCCGCATCACCGTCAAAATTCCGGCCGAGCTGCCGTATCTGCTGACCGCGTTCCATGTGCCCGTACATAGCCGGCAGGCGCCGGCTGAGGAAGCTTGGGAGCCGTACGCACTGGATGTGTTGACCGGGGTGCTGGATGGCGGACAGAGCGCACGTTTTGAGACCGAGCTGGTACGGGCGACCAAAGTCGCTGCCGGCATCGGCACCAGTTACCACGCGATCGCCCGTTTTCCGCAGATGCTGTCATTCAGCGGCACACCGTCGGCCGATCACACGGTTGCCGATCTCGAGCAGGCGCTGAAAGGGCAAATCGAACGCGTACAGCGGGAGCCGGTATCGAAGGAAGAGCTCGAGCGCGTCAAGGCACAGGTGATCGCCGGCGACGTATTCGAGCGCGATTCCGTCTTCAGTCAGGCCTATCAGATCGGCGAGCTGGCGATGGCTGGGCTCGATCTCGACTTGTTAGATAAAGAGGTTGAGCGATTGAACGCGATAACACCGGAGCAAGTCATGACGGTAGCACGTAAATATTTGCGCGAGAACAATCAGACGACGGCGGTGCTCGATCCGTTGCCCTTGAGTGAAGCGCCGCCGCGCCCGCGGCGTGGCATGTTGGGAGGACGTCATGATATTCAATAATAAAAAATGGTGGGTCGGTCTGTGCTTGTTGTTGCTGAGTAATGTCGCGCTGGCAGTGCCGAAGATTGAACATTGGACGCTCGACAATGGCGTGCGGGTGTTGTTTGTGCGTACGACCGAGTTGCCGCTGATGCAATTGCACATCGCGTTCGATGCCGCCAGCAGTCGTGACCCGGAGGGCAAGCATGGCGTCGCATTGTTAACCAATTCCATGCTGCGGCAGGGCGCCGGCAGTTTGAATGCCGATCAAATCGCCAGCGGCTTCGAACGGCTCGGTGCGGAATACGGCGATAGTGCCGAGCGCGACATGGCAGTCATCGAGTTGCGTAGCTTGTCGGATCCAAAGCTGCTCAATCCAGCGCTCGATCTGCTGGCGCAGCTGCTCGGCCAACCGAGCTTTCCACCGGAAGCACTTGAACGCGAGCGCGCGCGGACGTTAATCGGGTTACAGCAGCAACAACAATCGCCGGAGGTGATCGCCGATCAGACGTTTATGCGTTTGGTTTATGGCAACCATCCGTATGCACACGACCCGTTAGGCACGGCCGAATCGCTGCGCGCTATTTCGCGTGCCGATCTGGCGGCGCACCACGCGCGTTACTACGTCGGTAGTAACGCCTGGCTCGCCATGGTCGGCAACGCTAGCGTGAGTGAGGCGAAGGAGATCGCTAAGCGCGCGCTCGGTCGTCTGCCGCGCGGTGAGCTGGCACCGCCGTTGCCGAACGTAGTGTCGATGGACAGCCGGCGCCAAGTCGTCAGCTTTCCGGCACAGCAGACGCATGTGCGTTTCGGCCATGTCGCCATCAGTCGCGACGATCCGGATTTTTTCCCGCTCGTAGTGGGCAACTACACGCTCGGTGGCGGCGGTTTGGTGTCGCGACTGGCGGATGAAGTGCGGGAAAAGCGTGGCTACTCGTACAGCGTCTACAGTTACTTTCAGCCGATGCGCGTGCCCGGGCCGTTTGCCATCGGCCTGCAAACGAAGAACGTGCAACGCGATGATGCAATCAATGTCGCCCGCCAAGTTTTGGCCGATTTTGTCGAGCACGGACCGACGCCGGCCGAGCTCGAATCGGCCAAGCGACATTTGACCGGTAGCTTCCCGTTGCGGCTCGATAGCAATCAGAAGATTGCCGAGAACCTCGCCTACATCGGCTTTTACGGATTGCCGCTCAACTATCTCGACCAATACATCGCTAAGATCGAAGCGGTCACGGCTGAGCAGATCCGCGCGGCGTTCAAACGCCATGTCGACTTGCAGCGCGCGATCACGGTTGTCGTCGGTGGCAACCCGTAAATCGGCGCGCGGTCCGCGCCAAAAAAATTATCCCGGCGAAATTCGTATTATCGGTGGCCGCTGGCGCAGCCGGCGGTTACCGGTGCTGGTCAGCGACGGCTTGCGGCCGACGCCCGACCGCGTACGCGAGACGCTGTTCAACTGGCTGACGCCTTACGTGCCGGGCGCGCGCTGCTTGGATCTGTTCGCCGGTACCGGCGCCTTGTGCCTCGAGGCGTTGTCACGCGGCGCGGCAAACGTGGTCATGGTCGAGCACTCGCCGGAAGCAGCACGGCAGCTGCGGGCGAACGTCGAACGGTTGCCGGCGACCGATGCGACAGTGGTGGCATTGGACGCGCTCGAATATCTTGCCGGATCACCTACGGTTTTCGATATCGTTTTTCTCGATCCACCGTTTGCCGTCGCCGAATCGATGCTCAAGAGTTGTAGCGTACGGCTCGTGCAAGGCTGGATGAAGCCGGGTGGGTTAGTCTACGTTGAAGCGCCGGCTGAGCTGGCGTTGCCGCTGCCCACCGAATGGGAACCGATCAAAAGTAAGGTTGCCGGTCAGGTGGGTTATCATTTGCTGCGCCTTCCGAGCAGTTATACTTGATCCCATGAAAGCTATCGCGCTTTACCCTGGCACTTTCGATCCCATTACCAATGGTCACGCCGATCTCGTGCGACGCGGTACGCGCATTTTCAAAGAAGTCATCGTCGCCGTCGCTGCCAATCCGAAGAAGCGACCGTTGTTTACGCTCGGTGAACGTGTCGCGCTGGCGCGCGCCGTGCTCGACGATGTGCCGAGCGTGCGCGTCATCGGTTTCGATAATCTGTTGATCGATCTCGCCCGCGCGCACGACGCGAGCGTACTGTTGCGGGGATTACGCGCCGTGTCGGACTTCGAGGTTGAGTTCCAGATGGCGGGTATGAACCGGCGGTTGGCGCCCGACATCGAAACCATTTTCATGACGCCATCCGAGCAGGAGACCTTTATTTCATCGTCACTGGTCAAGGAAATTGCCGCCTTGGGCGGAGATGTCTCGGGTTTCGTGGATGCGCGTGTGGTCGCTGCTCTTAAGGGCAAGATGAGTTAGAATTTCGTTCGGTTTCCCCCGCGTTTATAGCGATGTCCCTCCTCATTACCGACGAATGCATTAATTGCGACGTGTGCGAGCCCGAGTGCCCGAACGGCGCCATCTCGCAGGGCGAGGAGTATTACGTTATTAATCCGAAGCTCTGCACCGAATGCGTCGGTCATTTCAATGAATCGCAGTGCGTCGTGGTTTGCCCGGTTGATTGCATCCACGTCGATACGACGCAACCGGAAACGCGCGACGAATTGCATCAGAAATATCTGGCGCTCACCGGTCAGATCAAGACGGAATAGCGCAAACAAAAATCCCGGCAGCGCCGGGATTTTTGTTTGCTAAAAGCTAGATTGTGTCGTCAGGCAGTTTTGCTGACTTGGCTGATATCACCGTCGTCCGGATTTTGCAGCAGCGGCGTGATGTTGCCGATACGTTTCTCGATGGCGCCTTCCTGCTCATGAATGCCTTCGCGGATTTGCTCGAGCTCCTTGATGCGATCTTCCAGCGTGTCGGTCGCCTTGTGAATGCGCTTGATCGATTCCAGCCGGCGGCGCAGCAAGATTTGGTGCTCGCGCACCTGCGACTCCATCGGTGACATGATGGTCTTGAGCCAGGCGTCGGCGTCGCGATGCGCCATGCGGAAGATCGCCCGGACTTTTGCCACCGACGATTCGAAGAATTTGCGTGTCAGGATTTGCTGTTCAGTGAACACCAGCGACAAGCCGCTCATGAACTGATCGTGTTTACCTTCCAGACGTTTGATCTCGCGCAGGTAGCGTGTTACCGAGAACCCCCCCGGCTTCACGTTGGCGAGGCCATATTCTTCCTGGAACTTGTGATACACGCCTTCCATCAGCTCTTTGATTTCCTGCGCCTGCGCCGCGGCGTCTTCCATGGTCTTGTGCGCTTTGACGAAGAAGTTATCCATGCACGACTTCAAGCCCGCCGTCGTCATGCTGATTTCCATGTCGCGCTTGGTGGCAGCGATCAGGTTATCGACACTCTTCAGGTTTAAGTGCGTGTACAGCACGTTGGTCTGTTGCGAGAAGATGCTGCGCGTTGCTTGGAAGCGTTGCAGACTCTTTTCAAAAATTTCTTTATCGGTCTTGACCTTGTTCATCATGTGGTCGATGACGTCGAAGTTCTTGCCGTTGAGTCCCTGTAGCTCGCCGAGATGTTCGTGTACACCTTGCAGCCGTTGCTTCAGCAATTGCCGCATATTGTCGATGGCGTAGTTGACGTCGCCGCCGATGGCGTCACAGACGATTTCGCGTTTGGAGGGAAGAATTTCTTGTGCCAGCGCTTGTTCCAGCGTGCCGATGCGACTCTTCTCCAAGATTTCGTCATCGTTGCGAATCTTGCCGAGCAATGCCTTCTGCGCCGACACCGGGAACACGTTGGTCTCTGGAATGTTCAGCGTATTCGCGGTCTCGCGAATCTGTCGGTCGATCTCGCGATTCACTTCATTCCAATCGCGCAGCTCGTCCCACAAGCCGTCGATCTTGTTCAGCACCACCAACCGACCTTTGTGACCGCCGCCCTTACCGCCGATATGGTCGTGCCACACTTGAATGTCGGTTTTGGTCACGCCGGTGTCGGCGGCGAGAATGAATAACACGCCGTGCGCACTGGGCAACAAATTCAGCGTTAGTTCGGGTTCCGAGCCGAGTGCGTTCAAGCCCGGTGTGTCGAGAATGACCAAGCCACCTTCGAGCAATGGATGTGGCAGGTTGATGATTGCGTGGCGCCACTTCGGAATTTCGACCAGACCATCTTCGGCGATGCGTACGCCCGGTTGCGTTTCGTCTTCGGCGATGTGCAGCCCGAGCGCTTGCGCAAGCTCGCGATCGACGTGTTTGGTTTCGGTGATATGGCCGAGCGTCTTCGCCATGCCCTCGGCCGATTTCGTATCGAGCGGCACGTTCTGCCACTCATCAGGAAATGTCCGGAACTCGGAGATGCTAGTGCCGCTGCGCCGCGTTTCGATTGGCAGCAGTCGCAGCTCGGGGCCGCGGGCCTTGTCGTACATCAATTCGGTCGGGCACATCGTCGTGCGGCCGGCGCTCGACGGCAAAATGCGCGCGCCGAAGTTGGCGAAGAAGATGGCGTTGATCAGCTCCGACTTGCCGCGCGAGAACTCAGCGACGAAGGCGATATAGAGTTTGTCGTCGCGCAGCGTCGACAACACGTGATCGAGTCGTTGATCGACTTGCGTGTCCGACAACTCTTGTGTTTGCAACCACGTGCGGAACTCAGTGATTGCCGCCGCCAGCGTTTTACGCCAGCTGCCGTACTGCTCGAATTGTTGCTCGAGGCTCGGGTTCGTCATTGGACGGGTTCCCCTTAAAACGAAGTTAGTGTTTATTTTTTGTCGGAAGGCGAGGTATGCCAGCCGCTTAGCTAAGAATGCTCAACTTCACCTCAGTTTAGCCCAGGGTTTGGCAGCTCGCACAAAAAAAGGCTGAACGGCCACCTAAACGATGGATCCGAATAGGGGTTTGGCAGGTTAGACAGGGCTGGCCGTCGCGGCCGTAGACCTTGAGGGATATCTGAAAATAGCCGGGTTTGTCGTCGCCGCCGCGGAAATCCCGCAGGGTCGTGCCGCCGGCCTTAATCGCCCGTTTGAGGGTGGCACGGATCGCCGTTGCCAGACGGTCGTAGCCCGCGCGCGAAATCCGGCCGGCGGCCCGGGTTGGCCGAATGCCGGCGGCGAACAGCGCTTCATTCGCATAAATATTGCCAATGCCCGCGACAATGCGGCCGTCGAGCAGGAAGTCGCGGATCGCCCGGGTACGGCCGCGCGAGACCTGGTGCAAGTACGCGCCTGAGAAAGTTGATTCCAGGGGCTCAGGGCCGAGATCGGCGAGCAGTTTATGGGTGTTGGGGTCGGCATCAGTCCATAGTACCGCGCCGAACCGACGCGGATCGCGTAATCGCAGACAGTCGCCGTTGGTGAGCACCAGCTCGACATGGTCGAACTTACCGGCAGGTTCACGGCTGTCGACCACGCGCAGACTGCCCGACATGCCTAGATGCAGAATGACCGTGCCGACGTCGGTTGCCAGCAGTAGGTACTTGGCGCGGCGGCTGACGGTGTTGATGCGTTGACCGGGTAACTGCTTCAGCAAACTCGACGGAACACGCCAGCGCAGGCGCGGATTGCGCACGAGCACGCGGCCGACGTGTTGGCCGACTAAGAACGGCTCGATACCGCGGCGAGTGGTTTCGACTTCGGGGAGTTCGGGCATGGCGGTGACGTAGGTTTTGGCAAATGGATCAGATTTACAGTGTGCGTTTCGCACGCGCAACGGCGTCGCTATCCTACCCCTTGAATGGGCTAAGCGAAAAAAAGAAATCCTTAATTCGGATTGTCCGCGCGCAAGTTGAGCAAGCGCTGCGCCGTCTCGGCAGGGAAGTGATATTCCAATTGTTCGTCAGCGCGCAACAGCACGAGCTCCGGCGTGCGCGCCAAGACGCTCAGCGTCAGCGTTGATAACTTGTTAGTGTCATCGGCGAACGTGATGGTGATCCGTTCTTTGCCGGGTGCCGCTGTACTGGCTTTGACGTTGAGCGCCCGCGCATGCCGCCACTCTTCGACGAACGCGTTGATGCGGTCGGACGATAGCGCTTTGTCTTCGGGCGCGCGCTGCCAGGTGCCGTCTTTGAGCGTGAGTGCAAAACCCGGCAACTTGAATGCCACCGGCTTGCTGTCGGCGATGAGCAGGCGCGTATCGATGAAGCCGGTATATGGCTGTGCCGCCTGGGCGTAGTAACCGCTGGAAACGAGATGAATCGCGTCGCCGTGGCGCGCGTAGTACTGGTCTTTGAAGGGATGCAGATCGCCGAACTCGATGACGCTATCGTTGAGGCGCACGACCAGCTTCGGCTTGGACAAGCCATAGCGACCGAGGTCGTCGGCGGTTGGCGTTAACCGGCCCTCGCTCGGTGCCTGCGCCAAATGCACAACCGATTCGATCGCGAAGTCGTTGCCGCGGGCATTGATCGGCGCCGTCAGCCGCCAAACGCCGTTGTTTCGTTGCAGCGTGATGGTCGCATCCGCTTTTTTAATGTCGATGCGGTCGATGGCGTCGGTTTTTAGATCGGTAAGAAGTAAGCGCGTGTCGTCTTGCTGGGTCTGGTCCGAGCGTTTCCAAGCAAATAGGCCGAGACCGATCACGACCAGAAGTAGTACAAGATTAACCCACCAGCGCCGCATTAGCGGCGACGGCGCTGCTGGCGGCGGGTTCTGATTCGGCTCCGTGCTCATCGTATTAACGTTTGCGCCGACGCCACCAGATGGTGACACCGCTGCCGATAAGCGCCAACGGCAGCACCAGCAGAAAGACGCCACCGATGATGTCATGCGCTGTCGGCGACAGCTTCAAGTTGCGATCGCGGGCGGTCCGCACCGGAATGTTGACGTAGGCGTCATCGCGCGACAGCCAGTTGACCACGCTCATACCAAGCTCGAGATTGCCGCCGTTGCCGATGATGCTGTTCGATAGAAAATCACCATCGCCGACGACGACCACGCGCTGCTCGCGGCCTTCGACCGTACGCGTCATGGCAAAGCCGAACGCCAATGGGCCGGGAATATCTTTGCCTTTGTCGAAGCTGATCTCGCCTTCGAGTCGGCCGGTTTCCGACCAGGCACGCGCGCTCGTATCGAGCAGCACTTGGCTCTTCCAGCCTTCGCTAGCCTGCACGCTGATCGGGACAGCGTTCGGGAATACCGTCGTGTCGCTGAATTCGCGAATGATCGGGTGCGAGCCGTAGCGCGTGACGACCATCGCCGCCGGATTGCCGGTGCGTGCTTCCGAGTCCGGGTCGACGATCGTGCCCGTTTGGAACTCGATTCCTAAGGATTCGGCCACCGGATCGAGGCCCGACGATTCATTCGGATCGGACAACCACAGCACATTACCGCCGCGCGCCAAGTAATCCTCGATCGCCTTGACCTCGCCGGCCAGCAGCCGCGTGCGCGGGCTGGCGATGACCAGGGCGGCGGCGTTGGTCGGTACCCGCGGTGTTTCGGCGAGCGCGAGCGAACGCGTCTTGAAGCCGCGCTTGTTCAGCTGTGCCGACCACGTCGAGAGATCGAAGTTGGCTTGTCGATCCGGGCTGCGCTCGCCGTGGCCGGATAAAAATACCAGCCAACGTTCGCCGCGATGGCCGAGGCGGGTAAAGGCGTTGGTCAGGCTTTCTTCATTGCGTGCACGCGGCGGAATATTTTCGCGCGCATCGCCGTAGTGGATAACGAGCTCACCGTCGTCTTGAACGCCCGCGGCACGCACGCGTTCGGGATCGCTGTCGAGATCGACGAACTCGAGCGTGATGTCGGCTTTGTGTTGCTGATAGCGGCCGATGAGATCGCGGATCGGGTAACGGATCTCGGGTTGCTGGCTGGCGAAGGCGGTAACGGTAATCGGCCCTTTGAGACGCTCGACCGCGGCGATACTCGCCGGCGACAACGAGTAGCGGCGGTTTTGGGTGATATCGAACTGCCAATGGAATTCGCGGCTCATCCATTGCAGCAAGCCGACGGCGACCAGGAATAAGACGATGAAGCTTAAGTTGACTAGACGCAGTTGCAGTTTGGCGCGGGGCGTGTGATGCACGGCTCAGCCTCCCAGCCGGTCAGCATCGAGCCGGCGGATACTGAGGGTCAAGAACGTCACCACCAGCAGCGCGTAATAAACAGCGGCGGTGCTGTCGAAAATGCCTTTGAGAAACGTTAAGTAATGATTGAACAGCGATAGGTATGCCGGCACGCTGGCATGGATGTCGCCTTGGCCGCTCCAATCGACGATCCAAAAGAACAGCGATAACCCGAAGGCGCCGATGGCGGCGACGATCGGATGTTGCGTGAGGGTCGACATGAATAAACCGATAGCGGCGAAGCTCGCCAGCGTTAGCGCCAGACCGAGGGTGGCGGCGCCGAGCAAACCGAAGTCGACTGGGCCGCCGAAGATCAGCGATAACGGCATTAGCGCGATCATCGCCAGCAGTAGCCACAGAAACAGCAACACCCCCAAATATTTGCCGAGCACGACCTCGGTCATCGAGATCGGCGAGCTGAACAGCAGCGGCAGCGTTCGATTGCGGCGCTCTTCGGCGATTAGGCGCATGGTTAAAAGCGGCGTGACCAACAGCAGGATCATGGCGGCGTTGGCGTAGAGCGACGGCACGATCATTTCGGTGACGCCCGGAATGCCTTCGAGCGCCATCAGCTGATCGCTTTTTTCGATCACGTCGCGGATGCTCAATAGATAGATGATGGCCAAGATCGTTTGGACGACAGCCAGTACGACCCAGGCGAGCGGCGACAGGAATAGATTCTTGAATTCGCGCCGGGCGATAGTGAGGATCATGCGGGCGTCTCCGCGGCGATGGTTTGTTCAGCGGCAGTGAGCTCGACGAAGATTTGTTCGAGCGACGCGCGCTCCGGGCCGATCTCGTGTAAGCCCCAGTGGCGCTCGGTCGCGAGTCGAACGATCTCGTCGGTTGGGTCTTGCCCCGGCTCGTGCAGCACGCGTACGTGGCTGCCGTCGATCGTACTGACGCCGCGCACGCCGGCGATATGCTCGATCTCGGTCAATGCCGGTGGCTGCCGCAAGCCGACGATCAGTGCGGCCGACTTCAAGTGCCGCGCTAGACCGTCGATGGTATCGCTCAGCACTAGGCTGCCTTTATTGATGATTTGTACCCGATCGCAGGTGGCCTGCACTTCGGGAAGAATGTGGGTCGAGAGGATGACGCCGTGATCTTTACCGAGTTCGCGGATCAACGCGCGGATCTCGCGGATCTGGATCGGGTCGAGGCCGATCGTGGGCTCGTCCAGAATCACCAGCGGCGGTAGATGAATGATCGCCTGAGCGATGCCGACGCGTTGCTGATAGCCCTTCGACAAGTTGCCGATCACCCGTCGACCGACGTCGCTCAAGCCGCACTTGCTCTTGGCGGCCTCGCGCATCTCGCGCCGCCGCGGACGCGGGATGCGGTGCAGCGCCGCGCAGTAGTCGAGGTATTCATCGACCGTCAGGTCGCGATAAACCGGCGGTTGTTCCGGCAGGTAACCGAGCGCCGCCTTCGCTTGGCGCGGCTCGGCCAGCAGGTCATGGCCGTTGATGCGCACGTCGCCGTCGCTCGGCGCCAGGTTGCCGGTCAGGATCTGCATGGTGGTGGTTTTACCGGCGCCGTTCGGGCCGAGGAAACCGAGGATCTCACCCGGATGGATCGTGAAGCTGACGCTGTTCACGGCTCTGAGATCGCCGTAATAGCGGGTCAGGTTGTGGACCTCGGCCAAGGGAGTCGCCGCCATCTGTTTTCCAAGTGATTACGCGGGGTTAGGTAGGGTCGCATTTAAGGCGCCGAGGCCGCCAAAGTCAACGCGAGCCGTCAGCTTTTCGACGTGGCATGGAATCTGCTGAATAGGCGGCAAGGAATCAAAACATGCGCACTCAATCGACGAACCGCGAAGCGAACTCCCGCCCACTCTCCCCTTTCGGGAGCGGGCAAGGGCAGAGCAGGCGCATGAGCGAAACCAATGTCGGTTCGGGTGCACGACAGATGACTAAGGCACGGTCATGGAGCCTCTCCATCATCGCCGGTCTCGCCCTCTACGCCGTTCTCGGAAGCGGCGTCGGCGAATCGTCCGATCCGACGTTGCGGGTCGCCGAGCTGCCGGTCGAGGTACTGAACGACTGCGCCGCGGTTCCGGTCGCTGCGTCCAGCGCGACCTGCGCCGATGCCGGCTACCAAATTCGCTGGCTCAGCCACACGCCGCACGGGCATCTCTTTTTAGTCGAGCACGATCGCTGCAACGCCGACGGATGCCGTGCCTGGTTAATCGAAAAGCAGGCGGGCGGCACGCAAGTGCTGTTGGCGCTGGTCGGCGAATATCGGCTCGATCGCAACGGTGCCTATCCCTCGGTACAGTTGCGGGCCGAGCTCAGCAACAGCTACACCAGCTACAACCGCTATACCTGGGACGGCAACGGTTATACCCGCAGCGAAACCCGGATGGCGCACCGCGTCGACGGCTTCGAGTGCGCCAGCGAGGATGACTGCGAACGGGCGGCCCAACAAGCGCTCAATCATAACCAGGTCGATCGTGCCGTACGCATCTGGCAGCAGGTACACGGCGTCGATTGGATCTAAATCCCCGAATCGTTCCCGTTAAGTTCCTACCATTGGCCGATTAGGCGACAATACGCGTCCGTTCCATTTTGTGTAGGCAGCGCATTACATGACCGATAAAACTTATAAAGTTCGTATCCAACCCAGTGGTCGCGAGGTTACCGTCAAAGCGACCGAAACCGTGCTCGACGGCGTATTGCGCGCAGGGTTGTTGTTGCCGCATAGCTGCCGCAACGGTTCCTGCGGTGCCTGCAAGGGCGTGGTGCTGACGGGCAGCGTCGATTACGGCACGTATGACGAAAAAGCGTTGACCGCCGACGAGCGTGCCGCCGGCAAAGCATTGTTCTGCCAGGCGCGACCGACGTCCGATTTAACGATCGAAGCAAAAGAGATCGACGCGCCCAAGGGTATCGTCATCAAGACCTTGCCAGCACGCGTGATCCAGCTCGAACGGGCAGCGCACGATGTGATGGTGTTGTCGCTCAAGTTGCCGCAACAACCCGAGCCGTTCAAATTTCTCGCCGGCCAATACATCGACATCCTGCTGCGTAGTGGCGATCGCCGCAGTTTCTCGCTCGCCAATCCGCCGCATCAGGTCGATTCGCTCGAGCTACATGTGCGGCATGTGCCGGGCGGTCGCTTCACCGGCCAAGTGTTTAACGAGATGCGCGAGAAGGACCTGCTGCGGTTTCGCGGACCGCTCGGTATGTTTTTTCTGCGCGAGGACGACGCCGAACGGCCGATCATCCTCGTCGCCGGTGGCACCGGCTTCGCACCGATCCAATCGATCGTGCAAGACGCCATCGCCCGCGGTCTCAAGCGGCCGATGCATCTCTACTGGGGCGTACGCGCCAAGCGCGATTTGTATCGGCACGCGCTAGCCGAAAGCTGGTGCGCGGCATATCCCAATTTCCGTTACACGCCGGTGTTGTCCGAGCCGCAACCGGAAGATGCTTGGACCGGCCGTACCGGCTGGGTACACGACGCGGTGTTAGCCGATTATGCCGATTTCAGCGGGCATGAGGTGTATGCCAGCGGTCCGCCGCCGATGATCAACGCGATCCGCGCCGTCTTCTTTCCGCGCGGCCTTGCCGAAGATCGGTTGCACTATGATTCTTTTGAGTTCGCCCATACGACCTAAAGCCGCGGAGGTGTGCATGCGCTACTGGCTCGGTATTTTTGCGGTGTTGTTGTTATGCGTCGGTTGCGAGGAGAAGCCGCCGAAGGAAACCGTGTTCGATCCGTTGCTGAAAACGAAGGAGAAGGCGCGGGCGGTGGAAGGGCAGGTGAAGCAATCGGCTGAGCAGCAGGCGGCGGAGATCAACAAGGCGACGACGGAGGAAGGGCAGCAGCAGTAGCGTCTAACTTTAATACCCCCACCCAAACTATTCCCACCCAGTGCGCACGAAAATCACGTGCGCCCGTTCGGCGGCGTGAGTGTCCGCTGGACACTCGCGAAAATCCCGCTTCATCCCCCGCCATAGCAAGGGTTAAGGTGGGTGGTGAGGGAAATGGGCTTTTATTTTTCCATTCCCCGTCCTCCCGACAACACATCTCCACTCCCAGAAAAATTTCCTCAACCCGAATCGTATAGAACGAAAGTCGCTTGACCGGCCGATTTTCGTCTGGTCGAATCTCCCCGCTAATAAGAAGCAGAATCAAGAAAGGGAGTGTTCTTGTGAAGCCGTATCCCAACGTCGAACCCCCTCTTTTTTATCCATCGCATCGGCACACAAGCGATGCCCTCGGAATTTTGCTGTTGTTTCCTTTTTTTATTCAGGAAACGCCTGTATCGACATGGCTAAAGCAAACGATCGGTAGCGTGAAGGGTGCTATCAATTTTTCTTAATTTTCAATGAGGGAGAAGCGTTATGTCGTCACCAATGGATCTCATACTTGATAAAGCAAAAGATCTGGCAAAGGACGGATTAATCGATGCTGGGCAGGACTACGCACAACAATTAGTAGATGAACACCAGGCGCTGGGACCGCAAGTGTTTAATCATGTGAAAAAGAAACTCGACGAGATTGATAGCGAGGTTAACGACTACTACACAGCTTTTATGGTGGGTGGACACGAGATGCGACGCGGAGTGGTGAATGAGATCAACTACCATTCGACGTGCGTCAGACTTTTTTCCAGAAGCGAGATGGAGAGAGTTAATGAGCTCACGGACATCATCGGCGGACTGACTGTGCGCTCCGCGAAACTTGAACAGGAAGCGGAGCAGCGAATTACGGCCGCTATTCAACAAATTGAGCGTGGCTTTAACAGCAAACAAAGCAAGGGGCCGGTAGCAATGGACGAAGCGGTTCGAATAGGAAACGAGATCACACGTCTAATGGAATCGAAGTATAAGACGGTTAATGCGGGCAATAAACTGCAGGCACATTGCGCCGAAATAATTGGAAAGCTGAATGCGATTCATCGCCGATTGTCCTCCGATAAAATTACGATAAATTTCAGTCGGAAATGCAAACAATGGCTTGATGCTAAGCGGAAAGCCAATGGAGAACGCTAGACCATGCGTCATCCTCTGAAATTAATAAATATCTTCTATTGCATAGTTGCCGTTGGCCTGACGGTCGCTATTACCTCATGCATTTCCGACCCCAATGTTGATGCGCAATATCGCGAGCAACTGGCGGTTTGCCGATCTTTGCCGCAAGTTCCGAAAGGTCCGCAGTACCGGCAAAAAGCGATTGAACTGAGCAAATCGTGCGAATCACTAATAAGCCAAGGCCACGACGATTCCGATTTGCATTTTTATCTCGGCCGTTTGTTCGTATTGGGTGAAGAAAAAGAAAAGGTGATCGAGCAGCTGCGGATAGCAAGCGCTAAGGGTAGTGCCAAAGGTATGACCCTGCTGGGCCGATTGGTAGAGCTCAAGATAATTTCGGTCGAAGCCGCCGGCCGTGATCAATGGTCGCTCTATGAACAAGCTGCTGCTCTCGGCGATCCTGTTGCGCAGGTTTATTTGGCGAGATCTATTTATTTAACTGTCCAACCAGAGACTGACGAGAGCCGTCGGCGCAGATATGCGTTGTTGATGTCAGCCTCTGCGCAAGGTTATGCCATTGCGGACTATTACCTCGGGGAATTCCATGATTCGAATGCCATAAACGGTAAGTCCGCTGAAAAAAAGCTCGCGGTATCGTACTTGGAGCGCGCCGCCCGAGGTGGCGTTCGCGATGCCGTGGAGATGTTAAGAGCAATGGACCACGATATCTCTATCTACGGCAAGCTGGAGGATATGGAAACCACAGCGCGGGGAGACGATTTGTATCGACCTTAACCCTAAGCAATTCTTTTTTGAGTTCTATCGCATCGTTAATGGAAAGCGCTTAATCATGCGCCGCCATCGCAAATTATTAATAACTACTTTCACAACCGTTATCCACGCGGATTCGAATCCGCGTGGATAACAAATTGCTTACCCTACATCGAAGCCTCATTCCCTCCCCCGCAACAGAGGAGAGGGGAGAGGGGGTTAATGAACTGCCGTCGATCGAAACGTAAGACTCGCCGTCGAGCGTTGCGACGGTAGCCGCAAGTCCTCGGCATACACTTCCGTCCCGCGCCGGTAGCACGCTAGTGCGCGGTCTTTCTCGCCTAAACGTTCCAGCAATCCGCCGAGCTCACGATAGGCCTCGGCCGGACCGCGCAGGTTGATGCACTTTTCAAGATAACCGCGCGCCTTTTGCTCGCGGTTAGCGTGGATCGAGAGCCGCCCGAGGGTTAGCAGCAGGTAGGGTTCTTCCGGATGCAACGTCAGCCAGTTCTCGGCGTTCTCCAACTGTTCAGTCGGCGTGTCGCTGCGTGCCTGACCGTACAGATCGACCAGCGCATCGTCCCATTGTTGTTCGATGGTGTTACGCAGTAACTCTTCGGCCTGATTCATCTCGCGTTGCTGGATCAGTTGCCGCGCATAAATCGCGATCAGCGTTGGTTGTCGGCGCAGATGTTTCGGTACGGCGTTCCAAGCTTTCTGTAAGACATCGCCGGCGCCCGACGGCAAGCTCAACACCAGCAACTCGCGATGCGCGCGCAGCTCCAGCGCATCGACTTCTTTCGACGTGAGCACGGCATTCTGCCGCAACTGCGACGCCAGCTCGGCCAGATTGGTCCAGTCGCGCAGCTCGAGATAAAGCTGCGCCAGCAGCTTTAACACATGCTTGTGTTTGGGGGCGAGTTGGCGCAGCTCGGTGAGCGTTGCCAGCGCCTGCTCGGATTGATGCGCCAAGTACTGCAGGTTCGCCTGCGTCATACCGATAGCGAGATGATGTTGCGGCGAGCGCCGATGAGCGCCGGCGAGATATTCGTCGCGCTTTTCGAGATTGCCTTGACCTTGGTTCACGCACGCCGCGCCGAGATAGCTCAAGAGCGGCGTATCGCCGCCGCGCATGCTGGTCAACAGCCGTGCTTCCGCCTCGCTCCAATTGGCTTCGGCCAGTTTGATTAAACCTTGGTAAAGCGACTCGCGTGCTTGGCGCTCGTTACGGTGCGCACGCCATTGCTCGACGTCGCGCGGGATACGGATGAGACGCACCGCCAGGTAAACCACCAGATAAAGCGCACCGGCGGCGACTAGGCCGAGCAACATGAACACCGTGAGCGACATCTCGATGCTCCACGGCGTACGGGCGATCAGCACATAGCCGGGATTATCGAGCGCGTACATCGTCAACAGAATAGCGCTGAGCAGCGCACCGATGATGACTAGAACCAGTCTCATGAGTCTTGCCGCCGGCCGGCGCTCTTGCGCAGCAACTCAAGGGAAGTATTGATGTTTGGCAGCTCGGCCATGACCGGCGTTGCTTGCATTTTTTCCAGATCGGCCAAAGCAGCGGTAACCGCTTGTGAATTGGGATCGAAGTAATCGGTCAACCAACGGTGCGCGGTCTTAAGGTTTTGCTGGTACGTAGCGACGTTGCCCTGTAGCAGCGCGTGTTGTGCGCCGTACAACATCAGGCGCAAATTTTCGCGCACGAAGTATTGTTGCTCGGGCGGCAATAGCGGTTTTTCGGCGGTGTTGTTATGCCGGATACGTACCAGGCTGAGCAGATCTTGCCACATGGCGTGCGCGGTCAGCCGTTGTTCGTCGCTCGGCGCCGCGGCGGTTTGGTTACTGGCGGCGGCCGATTGTTCGGCTTGGGTGCGTAGCGCTGCCGTTAGCGGCAGGCGGTCGACGCTATCGGCCATGCCGCCGAGCTGAAGCGACATGCCGGCGGTATCGGTACGTTCGATGGTCTCGAGGAGTGCAATCTCACGCGCCAATTGGCGCCGCACCGGCAATAGGTTCGGGCTTGCCAACAGCTCGATCTGGCGGTCGGCGGCTTGTAGCGCCGCCAGTGCCGATGTGACATCGCGCGACAACTGCAGCCGGCGGTTGGCCGTCAGCAGCAATTGCTCGGCCTCGGCGACCATCCAATCGGTGCGATTGCGGCTCAAATCCGTCTGAATTTTGTCGAGCGCCGCCTTCATCGTTTCCTGCGTTTCGTGGGCGACGCGCAGCTCTTCGTCGGTATCGGCGAGCGATTCGCGCAATTCGCGGTTTTCGCGCTCGAGGCGGGTGAGCGTGCCGGAGACATCGGTCTGCAACAGCTCCGGTTGATTATGGAACAACGTGTACCAGAGATAGCCGCTGCCGAGCAGGGCGATACCGGCAATGATCAGCGCCAAGCCGCTCGATACGCGGCCACTGCGGGTCGGTTCGCGCCGGTCGCCGCTGTCTGGTGGCGGCTCGGGTTGGTCGTCGGTTGGGAAGTTCGTCGGATCCGTGTTCATGCAATCACCGTGGGCGATGAATTATAGGGAAATTTGCTGGGTCCGCCACGTTCGAATGGCGTCCAGTATAGCCGCGTCGCTCGCGCTGGGCGCGATCGATAGCGCCGCTTGGAAACCGAGCGCGCGGGCGGTGCTTGCTTGCGCCTCGCTCATGACCACGATCGGACTGCGCAGAAGCAGATCGCGGTCGGCGGCGCCGATCATTTCGTAAAGATTATTGAGGCCGTCGCTACTGGTGATGCTGATGATATGGATTTCGTCGCGACGGAAGCAATCGACCAGCGCGGCGATATCGGCCGTCGGCCGTACGCGCCGGTAGCATTCGGCATAGACCACATCGGCGCCGCGCGCTCGTAAGGTCTGCGCCATTAGTTCGCGGCCGCCTTCGCCGCGAACGATGAGCACGTGGACGCCGGCGACGTTCGTCAGTGCCGGCAACGCTAGTACGCCCTCGCTGTCGAAGCGTTCAGTCGGCACTAGCGGATCGTGTAAACCGTGCTCGGCGAGCGCGCGGGCGCTGGTTGGGCCGACGCAGATCGGTCGCACTGCCGGCGGCCAAACTTGACCACGTGCGCGTAGCGCCGCGAATGCTTGCTGGACCGCATTAGCGCTAATGAAGATGGCGAACTGGAATTCCGCCAGCCGATCGAGCAATAACGATAGGCGCTGCGGGTCGGTCGGTGGGGCAATGGCCATGGCCGGGAAGCGGATAGCAACGCCGCCGGCTTGTTCGATTAGGCGGACCAATGACTCCGCCTGATGCGCCGGGCGTGTGACTAACACGCCGACGCCGGCGAGCGTGGCATCAGCCACGACCATAAACCTTGTCGAGGATAGTTTTGGCGCCGCGTGCCAGCAGCTCGCCGGCCAAGCGCGCGCCGATGGCGTCGGCCTCGGCGACGGTACCGCGCGCTTCGCCTTGCAGTATCTGGCGGCCATCGGGATCGCCGACTAAGCCGCGTAGATGCAGTGCCTCGCCGTTGAGCTCGGCAAAACCGGCGATCGGCACTTGGCAACCGCCGTCGAGATGCGCGTTGAACGCGCGCTCGGCGCGGACGCAATGCAATGTCGGGGTGTGATTGAGCGGTGCCAGCAGCTCGTTGGTGGAGTGGTCGTCGCGGCGGCACTCGATGCAGATCGCGCCTTGGGCAACTGCCGGCAGACTGTCGCTGATGGTGAGGCGTTCGCGGATGCGCTCGGCCATGCCGAGACGTTCGAGGCCGGCGACCGCGAGGATAATGGCGTCGAATTCGCCGTCGTCTAATTTGCGCAGACGCGTATTGACGTTGCCGCGTAGTGTGATCACGTCGAGCTGTGGATAGCGGGCACGGATCTGGCACTGCCGGCGCAGACTCGAGGTGCCGACACGTGCGCCGGCGGGTAGCTCAGCCAGCCGCGCGTAACGCGTCGAGACGAACGCATCGCGCGGATCAGCGCGTTCGAGCACGGCACCGATGTGCAAACCGTCGGGTAACGTCACGGTCAGATCTTTCATCGAGTGCACCGCCAAATCGGCGCGGCCGTCGAACAGCGCTTGTTCGAGCTCTTTGATGAACAACCCCTTGCCGCCGATGGTGGCGAGCGGTCGATCGAGGATGCGGTCGCCTTCGGTAGTGATTTTCACCAGATCGACAACGAGCCCCGGATTCAGTGCGAGCAGTCGATCGCGCACATGTTCCGCTTGCCAGAGGGCGAGCGCGCTTTTGCGAGTACCGATACGAAGGGTCTTCAAGTGGACTGTCTCGCTTCTCCCTGGCCGCCGAAGGCGGCCAGGGATGAGGGGATGGTTATCAATGTAGAGTGGGCAGCGTTGTCCTGTGCACGCTGTTTTGGTGCCACGTGGGCAACAAGTTGCCCATAACTAGGCGTTGACGTTGTTAGCGGTGGCCGCGGCCATCGGCCGATTGCGTGCCCAACGGCGTACCGCCGCCGTATGGCGCCGGCTGACGTCGAGCTTCTTTTCAACATTGCGCAGATTTACCTGCCAGGTGCCGACGGTGCTTTTCTCGATACCTTTGATGAACTGGGTTGCTACCAATGCATTGCGATGCACGCGCAGGAAACGTTCACCGAATTCTTTTTCCAAGTTCACCAATGAATCTTCGATCAAGTGCTCCTCGGTCGAGGTGCGCACGACCACGTACTTGCTGTCGGCCAAGAAGTAAACGATATCGGCGACCGGAACCAAGCGGATGTTGCCGCGCAGATGCACGCTGATGTGCGTGCGCGCCGGCATCTCCTTGCGCGAGTGGTGCAGCTCCTGCACTTGTTTCATCGTCAGCTTCCGTGCCTTCGTCAGTGCATTCGCTAACCGATCCTTACGAATGGGTTTCAGCAGATAGTCGACGGCGTTGACGTCGAACGCGTCGAGCGCGTGCTGATCGTAAGCGGTGGTGAAGATGACACTGGGTGGATGTTCCATACCCATCAAGTGCATCGCCGCCTCGAGCCCGTCCATCCCCGGCATGCGGATGTCCATCAGCAGCACATCGGGGTTGAGCTCGGAGGCTTTCTCGACCGCCTCGGCGCCGTTCATGGCTTCGCCGATGACGGAATAACCGCCGATGTCGGACAGCAACTCGCGCAAGCGATCACGCGCTAATTTTTCGTCGTCTACGATCAATACTCTCATACGTTACCTCCACGCGTCGGGATGACGACGCTGACGCTGAACTGACCATTTTCCCCCTTAGCTTCGAGCCGCGCCGCTTGGCCGTAGTGGCTCTCCAGTCGGCTCCGGATGTTATCGAGCGACCGGCTGTGAGACGCGGGCGCGCTCTTGGATTTGGCGGGCGGGTAAGGGTTATCAACTTGGATATGGATCTTATCATCCTGTTCCCAAAGTTTGACGTGGATCGTGCCGCCGGCCGGCAACGCTTCGACGCCGTGGCGTACAGCGTTTTCCAATAGCGGTTGCAACGTCAATACCGGTATTGCCGCCTTGCGCGGAAATGTGCCGATCTGCCATTCGACATGCAAGCGTTGTTCGAGCCGGAGCGTTTCGATGGCGAGATACTTTTTGGTGACATCGACTTCTTTCTTTACCGGGATGAGTTGCTCGTCTTCCGTCAGCATCATGCGGAACAGATCGGCCATGTCTTCGATCGCGCTCTCGGCCCGCGCCGGCTCGTTGCGTGTCAGGCTGGCGATGATGTTCAAGCTGTTGAACACGAAGTGCGGCCGAATGCGCGACTGCAGTGCTTGAATCTTGGCGCGTGCTTCCGACAGCGTGCGCTGCTTGAGCTCGTGCTTGCCGAGCAAGTAGCGCAGCGCCAGGGCGTTGACCAAGACACTGACCGTGAAATTTTGGATGTGAAAATAACCGTACCATTCCGGCCGCGCCGTGCTGATGCGACCGAACGCGTACAGCAGCCATACCGCTGCTTCGCTGACCACGAGCGTCACGACCAATAGCAATGCATAAGCGAGTGCCAGTGCTTTGAGTCTAGGCAGGCGATTCAGATAGGAGCGGGCGCCGCATAAGCAGGCGATGCTGGTAAGCGCGATCCACTGCAAGAACAGCGAGATCAACAGCAGGTCTTCGAGAATGTTGAGCGAGATCCGGCGAGTGATGAGCGTAGTGATGAAGGCAAACACCTCGGCGATCAACATGACGTTCACCACCACCGGCACCGAGCAGAAGTTCGGCAGCACGCCATCGTTTGCCGCCGTCGGTTCGCCGTGCGGCAACAGACCGGCGCGGTCGGCGAGACCGCGGAACCAGTTGAATACGTTGCTCCGTACCGTTGTTAACTCCATGCCCCACCTTTGCTGCTAAATATGGTGCTGCTCGTGTCGAAAAGCACCGTGTGACTTCCGTTACGTTGTGCCTGCCGTCCGTGGCGTCGCATGGAAGGCTTCGCTAAGCCCCGGCCCGCACTTCCGTGTGCGGGCATTCGCGCCGGCCCCACAGTTCACCCACGTACGATCGGCATTTTCACCTTCACGTGGTATTGCCCGCCTTCTTCAAACGCTTGCAGACTCGCTGCCGCGCCGAACTGCGTGGTCAACCGCTGCCGGGTATTCTCCTGGGCGATTTTGTTGCCCTTGCCCGGCGTATTTTTACGCACATCGGGCAGTGGATTACTAATGAGAATGTTAAGGGTTTCGCCTTCGGCCCACATATCGATTTTAATGGCACCGCCGGCGAAGCGCGGTTCGATGCCGTGATAGATCGCGTTTTCAAGCAAAGGTTGCATCGTCAGTGCGGGGATCAATGCGGCCCGCGGAATGTTCGGGCTCATATTCCACTGCACGGTTAATCGATCGCCAAGGCGAATCTTTTCGATCTCGAGGTACTGGCGCGAAATTTCGCGCTCGGCCGAGATGGGAACCAGTTTGCGAGCATCCGCTAACAGTACGCGGAAGAGGTCGGCCAAGTCATGCAACACCGCCTCGCCTTTCTCAGGGTTACTGCGCGTTAAGCTGGCGACGCTATTCAAGCTGTTGAATAGGAAATGGGGACGAATACGCGATTGCAACGCCTGCATGCGTGCCTCTTGCTGGGCGCGTGCCTCGACCTCGGCCCGGTGTTGGGCGATGACGTAGCGCAAGCCGAAGACACTGATGATAAAGGCGACCATCAGGCTGCGAATGATCAACGATTCGCGCCACGCCGGCCAACGCTCAGGGATTAATCCAAAATCATGCAACGCGAAGATCATGCCGTCGGTACCGATGGCGGTAACGAATAGCAATAACACTACAACCAACACCGAGCCGAACGCCACCGATGTCCGTCGCAACAGCGGCGCCGCCAGTTTCAAGATCACCACACTGAACAACGAGATGGCGATGGCGAATGCCGACAACATGTTGAAATCTTGCCACGCCTGCTCGTCGAACACGGCGTTGCGACCGATGGTGATAATGATGGCAATGAGCTCAGCCAAAAGGATGAACCGAATGGCCATGCCGAAGGAACCAAAATCAGGGAGAAAGTTTCGTTCGTGTCGTTGTTCGCGTGGTGGCATGGATTCCTTCCGTTAGTGACCGCCCTGGTCGATGCAAGCGCACCTGAATGCCGATTTTGTAAAATCGCATTGGGTTACGCCATGTAAGGGCGCGTCAAGTATACTTTCCTGCGGTGGGTAACTGCCAAAAAAAACCCCCGTCAGTGACGGGGGCCGGAAGACCTGATTCGGAATTCGGGGTGGGGGTGCACAAAGGAGAGTCCGAATCAGGTGATTTGCTACTGAATTCAACCATAGCCGGCAAACCCTGAGGCAACAATCCCTTACCGATGACCGGGAGCCGGTCACCGATGGGAGGCAACGACGAATTTGCCTTAAAAATCGGCACAAAATGTGTGCGCCGACAAGGTTTAACGTAGGGTCTTCGGCATCATTCCGCTGGCGACAAAACATCGCGCCTTTCATTAACGACAGCGCAGAGAATCATGAGCAAAGACAAACTTTGGGGTGGTCGATTTACCGACGCCACGGATAGCTTGGTGGAACGTTTCACCGGCTCGGTCCACTTCGATCAGCGGCTCTATCACTACGATATCGCCGGCTCGATCGCGCACGCGCGCATGCTGGCGCATGTCGGTGTGCTGACGACGTCAGAGCGCGATGCGATTGTTCGCGGGCTCGAAGAAATCGAAGCCGAAATCGATGCCGGTCAATTCGCCTGGCGCGCCGAGTTCGAAGACGTGCACATGAACATCGAAGCGCGGCTGACGCAGCGTATCGGTGACGCCGGCAAAAAATTGCACACGGCGCGCTCGCGTAACGATCAAGTTGCGACCGACGTGCGTTTGTATTTGCGCGATGGTGTCGACGCATTGCTTACGGCCATCAATGCGCTGCAGCAGGCGTTGCTCAAGATTGCCGAGCGCGAGGCCGACACGATCATGCCCGGCTTCACGCATATGCAGGTGGCACAACCGGTAACGTTCGGCCATCACTTGATGGCGTGGTTCGAAATGCTAGTGCGCGATGCGGCGCGGCTGCGCGATGCGCGTAAGCGTATTAACGTTATGCCGCTCGGCTCGGCCGCGCTCGCCGGCACGAGCTATCCGATCGATCGTGCTTATACGGCAAAGCTGCTCGGCTTCGACACGATCACCGAAAATTCGCTCGACGCGGTGTCCGATCGTGATTTCGCCATCGAGTTCATTTCCGCATGCGCCTTGATCATGACGCATCTGTCGCGTATGTCGGAGGAGTTGGTGCTGTGGTCGTCGTCGATCTTCGGTTTCGTCGAGTTGTCCGATGCCTACTGCACCGGTTCGTCGATCATGCCGCAGAAAAAAAATCCGGACGTGCCCGAGCTCGTACGCGGCAAGAGCGCGCGCGTGCAGGGTCACCTGACGGCGTTGTTGACGCTGATGAAGGCGCAGCCGCTGGCATACAACCGCGACAACCAAGAAGACAAAGAGCCGGTGTTCGATACGCTCGACACGACGTTAATGTCGTTGCAGGTTTATGCCGGTCTCATCGATACGATGCAGGTGCGGCGCGAGCGCATGGCACAAGCGGCGGTGCAGGGCTATTCGACCGCGACCGATCTCGCCGATTACCTGGTGCGCAAAGGCATACCGTTCCGCGATGCGCATGAAATCGTCGGCCGCGCCGTGCGTTACGGCGTCGATCGTGGACGCGATCTTGCCGAGCTCACACTCGATGAGCTCCACGGATTCAGTACGCACATCGACGCCGATATCTTCGCTGTGCTGACGACCGCTGGCTCGGTTAAAGCGCGTAACCATGTAGGCGGCACGGCGCCCGAGCAAGTGCGCGCTGCGATCGTTCGCGCGCGTGCACGGATCAGTCACGAGGCCGGCTCGAAGTGATCGGCGATCGGCGCCAAGCCGAGGTAGCTGGACCGAGTCCGCGGCGGCGGGAGAGCGATCGACTTGGCGCCGATCGGCGCCTGCGCCTGCGACGCCAAGTCGATCGCTTGCGACTGCCGACGTGGGAAGAGCAACGTACCCAATTCATTACCCGTTTTTTGTTCGGTACCCTCGGCCTCGCTTATTTCAACGTCGGTGAGGTGGTCGCGCGCTCTAGTCACTATTGGGTAGCGATCAATATCGTTCACCTGGTGTATCTCGGTTTAACCGGGCTTTACATGCTGCACGCGCGCTGGCGCGTGGTTTCGCCGAGGCGGCTGCGGCTGGCGATGTGGACCGATATTCTGGGGGTATCGGCGGTGGCGTTGGCCGACGTCCATGTCATGTCGCCGGCGTATCTCGTGTACCTCGTGATCGTTCTCGGCAACGGCATGCGTTATGGACTGCGTGCGTTTGCCGAGGCGGCGCTGAGCAGCGTCGCCGTCGCCGCGCTCGTACTCGGTTTGCGCTTTGGCGATTATCTCGACGACCTGTCGGTCGCGAGCGTGTTCTTCATCATGTTCGTCGGCATCATCGTCGCTTATTCGTACTCGTTGATGGCAAATATCGAGCGCACCCGCCTGGGGCTGGAGGCCGCCAGTCGCAACGATGCGCTCACCGGCTTGCTCAATCGGCGCGGTCTAAAAGAACATGCCGACGGGTTGTTCGTTGCCCTCACACGCAACCGCAGCTCGCTGGCGGTGCTGTTCGCCGATCTCGACGGCTTCAAAGCGATCAACGATATTCATGGTCACGATGCCGGCGACCGCGCCCTCAAAGAAGTGGCGCAGGCGATCATGGTGTCGGTGCGTACCACCGACATCGTCGCTCGTTTCGGTGGCGACGAATTTCTCGTCATCATGCCCGACACCGATCTGGAGCAAGCGACCGCCGTTGCTAAGCGCATTCAAGCGATCGTACCGCCGGTGATCGACGGCCAAGCGCAATTGAGTTTGACCATCGGCATGGGGCTGGCGCCGCTGCATGGCGCCGATCTCGATACAGTGTTGAAGTCGGTCGATAGCGCCATGTATCAAGGCAAGCTAGTGGCCGGTCGCGGTGCTATTTGTCGCGTCGACGGCGGTGCGGTCGCATGACGCTGCGTTCCCTGGATGAGTTGCGGCAGCGCCTACGCGAGTTCGCGCAAGCGCGGGATTGGGAGCAGTTCCACTCGCCGAAGAATGTGGCGATGGCGTTGATCGTCGAAGCTGGCGAATTGGTCGAGCACTTTCAGTGGCTGACCGAATCGCAGAGCACGCAGTTGAGCGCCGAGACGCGCGCTGCCGTTGAGCAAGAGCTGGCAGATGTATTGTTGTACCTCGTGCGTCTGGCCGATCGACTCGACGTCGATTTGCTTGCCGCCGCCGAACGCAAAATGGCTTTGAACGAAAAAAAATATCCGGCCGATGAGGTTCGCGGTCGGGCGACCAAGCACAATCCTTCCAATCGCTGACGTTAGGGCTTTGTCCAGTTCTGGCGCTGCCGCTCGCGTTCTTCCGGCGTCATCTTGCGCCACTGCTCACGCAGCCGCTCGCGCTCTGCCGGCGGCAATTGCTTGAACCACTCGTGTCGCTGCCGCAGCCGTTCCTGTTCTGCCGGTGGAAGTTTCTTGAAGTGCTCGTAGCGTTCGCGCGCTCGGGCGCGCGCTTCCGGCGACATCTGTTGCCAACGTTTGAAGCGTTCATGTGCGCGTTCGCGTTCCTCCGGGCTCATTTGCTGCCAGCGTTTAAGGCCCTGGCGCAGTCGCTCTTGCCGTTCCGCCGGCAACTCCGACCAATGTTCAGCAAACGGTTTCAGCATCTCGCGCTCTTCCGGGCTCAGCGTGTTCCACGGAATGGTGTCGGTGGCGTGCGCCAACGCCGGTAACAGCAGTAGGGCGCCAATGAGGATCAGGCGGCGCATCAGGGTCGCTCCTTTGTTGATGGCGTAGTGCTGGCGTGTGCCGGTGTCGCCGTTAAGGCGATCCCCCTGCCGAGCATTGCCCACTCAGCTGGCATTGCCGAGCCAATCATAAAATTCGAGATCCTCGTAGAACTCTGGATTCTCGGTCGTCAGCAACTCGAGATCGGCGACGGTGGTTTCCGACGCGATCGGTTTAGTCGGTGCCGTCAAGCTAATGATGCCGACCAGCGCGAACGTTACGCCCGCGGTCACCAGCCCGCCCATGGCGAACCGGCTAAAACGAGGCCGGCGGCCGGCGTGATCGAGCGCCCGCCTACGCGCGGCCCGCAGGCGGGCGATGGTAAGCGGATCGAGCTCGTGTTCGGTTTGCCGCAACAGTCGGCCGGCGGTTTCGATCAATTCGCGTTCGCTCGGAGTCGTCATGGCTGCCAGTGGTCCTTGAGCTGATTTTGTAACGATTGCACCGCGCGGAAGTAATGCGTTTTAACGCTGCCGGCGGAGCAGCCCATGGCGCGAGCGGTTTGCTCGACGTCCAATCCTTCCCAGGTACGCAATAGAAACGCTTGTTGTTGCCGCAATGGCAGGCGTGCCACCGCCGCTTCGAGCGCAACCAGCGTGCGATTGGCGGCGCTTTGCTCTTGTGGACCGGTCGGGCGCGGGTCGGGCTGGTTTTCCAGCGCATTACCGGCGTCTTCATCGTCGTCGCTGAACCATTGGCGCCAACGGTTGCGTACCCGCGTACGCCGATACCAATCGTAAATTCGCCGCTGCAAGATCTGTTGAAACAGCGGTCCCCACTCGCCCTCGGGCCGGCCGGCGTAGTAGCGGACTAGCTGCAGCATGGCGTCTTGCACGATATCCAAGGCGTCGTCGGAATGGCGCGTCGCCGCCCGGGCCATGGCGAGCGCGCGGCGCTCGGCGCCGGCCAGAAAGCGGTCCAAGGCCTGGTTAGATTCCAGTAAGTTCTCCCAGCTGGGGGTGGTGCTTGCTCGCAATGGCAATTCCATCGGTTGGCCCTCTGAAACTAATAACGTCAGACCCGGCCGGCGGTTGACCGCGGCAGTTCAAGTGGGGCGGGCGACGCGGTAAAGTGCGCGTCTGGGGTGTATTTGGTGTATTTAACGACAAGTAATTATGCGTGCGAACGAGAACAGTAGCGGTGACGGCCATAGCGGTCCGTCTTACAATTGGTGGCGTCAGGGCGATCGGCGACGGGTCGAACGCCGTAGCGGCGAGCGTCGCGGCGATTTGCGCTGGGACCCGAAGATGGGCGAACGCGACCGCCGCTCGGGCAAAGATCGGCGCGAGTTTATCTTGTGCTGCTAGTTGCGCGGCGTTACGCGCGCCAGTAGGCCGCGAGCAAATTGTCGTTGCCGGCGCGGTCTTTTACCGGTAACTGCACACGCCGCAGATAATCGAGCACGTCCGAGATCGGGCTGAATTCTTCATATAGCCGCCGATAGACGTGACGCCGGGCTGGATTGGCTTCGTAGTCGGCCGAGCGCCAGAAGGCATTGCGACCGTGGGCCACGTAGTAATCGAGCTCGCCGCGTGCCGCCACCCGCTCACGAAATAAGCCGCTCATGAACAGCGTGTAGTCGCCGATGTGACGCACGATCGAGCCGTGGCGGCGGCGGTCTTTGGCCTCTTGCGAGGCGATGAGCATGTCGACGATGTATTCGAGGGGCCGACCTTCGGTGTCCTTGAGCGAGTACAGCAAATGCGTGTAGGCGAATCGTGCCAGCACCTCGGCGACGTAGTCGACGGTACCGGCTTCATTGAGCCCATGGTCGTGAAAACTCTGTTGCAGTTGATGACGAAAGAACTGCTGGAGCGTAGGTAAGCGCATATTTCTAAATACCTCCACACCTGCGTGATATCTGTGGGGCCTGCCACGAAGACAATAGCCGGTCGTCGTTTACGGTCCCACTAGTAACTTTAAGTATAGAAAATCCAGAAATTGCTGCAGCGGCAGTAGATGTCGTTACCCACGGACCGGTAAGCTTGTGCTAGCAAAAGGGGAAATTAAGAATGTCGCGTCGGATAATCGTCCTGCTCTTAGCCGTGCTAGCGCTCGGTGCATGTGGCAAAAAAGGTCCGTTGTATCTCCCGGGCGGAATCGCCCCCATCAAACCATTCGCGGTTAAGTAAGTGGAGTCTATGGATCCGTTTGAATATAGAGCCGGTCGGTTGCATGCCGAGGATGTCGACCTCGTCGTCTTGGCGCAGGACATCGGTACCCCATGTTACGTCTATTCGCGCGCTGCTATCGAAGAACGCTGGAATGCGTTCGACGAGGCATTCGCCAGCCATGACCACTTGGTCTGTTATGCGGTCAAAGCGAACTCCAATTTAGCGGTGCTCGATACGTTGGCGCGTCTCGGCTCCGGATTCGACATCGTTTCCGGCGGTGAGCTCGAACGCGTGCTGGCCGCCGGCGGCGATCCGGCGAAGGTGGTGTTCTCCGGCGTGGGTAAGACAGCGGCGGAAATGCGGCGCGCGCTCGAAGTTGGCATCGGTAGCTTTAATGTGGAATCGGCCAACGAGCTTGAATTGTTGAACCGGATTGCCGACGAATGCGGCAGCCGCGCGCACGTGAGCCTGCGCGTGAATCCTGACGTCGATCCGGTGACCCATCCTTATATCGCCACCGGTCTCAAAGAGAGCAAGTTCGGCATCGACATCGATCAGGCGTTGTCGGTGTATCGTCGCGCTCGGGAGTTAGCCAACATCGATGTGAAAGGTATTGCTTGCCACATCGGCTCGCAGCTCACCGATGTCGGCCCGTTCGTTACTGCGCTCGAGCGTGTACTAGAGCTGGCCGGCGAATTGCTCGACGACGGTTTCGCCTTGCGCCAGCTCGATCTGGGCGGTGGCCTCGGTATTCGCTACGGTGACGAGCAACCGCCCGAGCCGATCGACTATGCGCTGGCGTTGCTCGATACCTTGCACCGCTTCGGCACGCGCTATCGTTCGCTCAAGTTGGTGGTTGAGCCGGGGCGGGCGATCGTCGGCAACGCCGGTGTGTTGCTGTCGCGCGTGTTGTATTTGAAACAAGGCAGCGATCGCAACTTCGCCATCATCGACGCGGCAATGAATGATCTGGTGCGGCCGGCGTTGTATGACGCATGGCACGATATTGCGCCGGCCGAGCTCAAGCAGCAGCCATCCGCGGTTTACGACGTCGTCGGCCCGGTGTGCGAGAGCGGCGACTTCCTCGGGCGGGCGCGCACACTGGCGATCGCCGATGGCGATCTGGTGGCGATCGCGTCGGCCGGCGCGTATGGTTCGGTCATGAGCTCGAACTACAACACCCGACCACGCGCGGCTGAAGTCGTGGTCGACGGCGATCGTTATTGCGTGAGCCGGCGGCGCGAAACCGTGGCTGAGCTGTTGGCGCTGGAGTCGTGTTTACCGGGCGATTAGTCGTTCTTCTTACGCGAAAACCGCCGGCGTACGCGCTCCCACCAACCCAGTAGGCGTTGATTGAGCCGGCGGATCGCTGGAAAGTCCACTGCCAGCAGGGCCAATCCAAGCGGGATCATCCAGAACCCGAGCACCGGCAGAAACCCGACCAGCCCGCAAGCAACCAGAAGAACGCCGACGATTTGGCGTAACCAACCATGCCTGCTGTTTTTTAGAGCGCGGAATTGTTTTAGTAAAAAATCTTTCATACGGCTCGCCCATAGCGGGCGTTATTCTTGGGCGGTAAGCTTATCGCTACTGCGCTTATTGCGCTCGCGGAATTCATTCATTGTCGTACAGTGAAAACATGAAGCTCAAGTTTACAAAAATGGAAGGCGCGGGTAACGACTTTGTCGTCATCGACAGTGTCACGGATCGCGTGGCATTGACGCCGGCGCAGGTCCGGCAGCTGTCTGACCGTCATTTCGGTGTGGGTTGCGATCAAGTACTGGTAGTCGAGCCAGCCGACGCGAACGGTGCCGATTTTCGTTATCGCATCTTCAATGCCGACGGCGGTGAGGTCGAGCAATGTGGCAACGGCGCGCGCTGCTTCGTCCAGTTCGTGCGCCAGAAGGGTTTGACGAGCAAGGACGAGATTGCCGTCGACACACTCGGTGGTCGGATTTATCCACGCGTTCAGCCGGACGGACAGTACGCCGTGCAGATGGCGGTACCGCGATTTGCGCCGAATGACATTCCCTTCATCGCTGAAGCCCGTGCACTCGTCTATGATTTAGAAGTGGACCGTGAGCAGATCACGGTGAGCGCGATATCGATGGGCAATCCCCATGCCGTGCAAATCGTCGCTGATGTCGAGCGCGCGCCGGTAACGACACTTGGGCCGCGCATCGAACGACATCCGCGTTTTCCGCGGGGCGTGAATGCCGGTTTCATGCAGATCCTCGATCGTCGGCGTATCCGCCTGCGTGTCTGGGAACGAGGAGCGGGCGAAACGCTGGCTTGCGGCAGCGGCGCCTGTGCCGCGGTCGTGGCGGGACGTCAGCAAGGCTTGTTGGATGAACAGGTCGAGGTGCAATTGCCCGGCGGAACACTGGCAGTCGTCTGGGCCGGTGAGGGTAAGCCGGTGTGGCTGGCCGGACCGGCCCGTACCGTATATGAGGGAACGATCGAGCTAGCGGATCGCTGAAATCTTTCATCGGCAATAGCAATAAATAATTATTGAGGTACGCCATGACGCAGAAAGTATCGAGCGGCGAACAAGATAAAGAGTTGTCGTGGGAGGAAGCCGTTTCCCGTTACCTCGACGATCATCCCGATTTTTTCCAACGGCATGCCGACGTGCTTGCCAAGCTGAATCTGCGGCACGAGGTCGGCGACGGCACGGCCTCATTGATCGAGCGGCAAGTGAGGGTGCTGCGCGAGCAGAACGAGACGTCGCAGCGGCAATTACGTGAGTTGGTCAGCGTTGCCCGCGAGAACGACGTGCTCGCCGAGCGGCTGCATCGGTTCGCCTTGGCCATGGCCGACAGCGCCTCGCTCGACGATGTATTCGACAACGCTTACGAAATGCTGCGGCGTGAGTTCAAGATCGACGTGGTCGCGGTGCTATGTCAGGGCGAAGCGGAGCCGGCGTTTGCGCGCACGGAATTCGTCGGCGACGATCCGCGACTGAAAAGTTTGTTGCGCGAGTACGGCGTCGGTAAGCCGGTGTGCGGTTCGCGCTTCGACGAAGATTTGTTGAAGTATTTATTCAAGCAGCAGGCCGCCGAGCTGCGCTCGGCCGCTCTTATCACGTTGGGCAAACAGCGTCCGCTCGGCATTTTGGCGCTCGGCAGCCATGACGCTCGTCGTTTTCATTCCGGCATGGGTACGGTGTATCTCGCCAAACTCGGCGACATCTTGATGCACAGCATCGCCCGCGTTACGCCGGTGCCCTAAATCAGGCAACCGTGACCGCTTCGCCGTCGACTCCTCTTAGCGAATCCATCGAGCAGTTTCGGCGTTATCTCGCCGCCGAGCGCGGCATGTCACCGCTGACGGTGGTCAATTACCACCGTGACCTCGAGCGTTTGCGCGATTTTTGCCAACGCCGCGGCTTTGCTGATTGGCAGATACTGACGCCGCAACACATGCGTACCTATGTCAGCGAGCTGCATCAGTCGGGGCTTTCGGGACGCAGTATTCGTCGGTTGTTGTCGGCGGCGCGGTCGTTTTATCGCTATTTACTGCGTGAAGGCCGCGTAACGCGTAACCCGGCCGTCGGTGTGGCGGCGCCGAAGTCGCCGCGGCGGTTGCCGAAAAGCTTGAGCCCCGATCAGGCGACCTGTTTAGTCGAAATTACCGCCACCGACGTAAACGCCAAGCGCGATCGTGCGCTCTTGGAATTGCTGTACTCCTCCGGATTGCGCTTAGCAGAAATCGCCGCGCTTAATATCGATAACTTCCAGGGTGATGGCACCGTGCGCGTCACCGGCAAGGGCGGTAAGACGCGGGTGATTCCGGTCGGCGCACCGGCGGCAGCGGCGTTGCGCGAGTGGTTGGTGCAACGTGCCACACGGGTCGCGCCGGACGAGACCGCGGTATTTCTCGGGCGCAGCGGCCAGCGTATTTCTCATAGTACCGTGCAGCGCGTCGTCGGCCAGCGCGGTCGCCAACAAGGGCTGACGCAACCGGTGCATCCGCACATGTTGCGTCATTCGTTCGCCAGCCACGTGTTGGAGTCCAGCGGCGATTTACGCGCGGTGCAGGAACTGCTCGGCCATGCGAGCATTTCAACCACGCAGATTTATACCCACCTCGACTTTCAGCACCTCGCCAAGGTCTACGACCAAGCGCACCCGCGAGCGCGCAAACGCAAGACCGGTTCGCGCTAATGAGCGCAACGCGTTACTACAGCTTGCGGCGGTTGTCGCCTTATCAAGGCACCGTTCAAGTTGCCGAGTGCACCGGTTTCCGAGCGATGAGCGCCGACGGCTTGCGCTGGCGCGTGCAATTTCTCAATCAACGCACGCGCCTGTCGAGTTACGGCGTGTGGCGTGCCGACGGCCACGGCAGTTTGATCGAGACCGAACGCACACAACCGATCGTGAGGGTGTTGCGCGAGCGGCCGCCGTTACCGTTTCCGCTCGCCGATCAGCTCGAGCTGTGGCTGCTCGATGCGCATGAGCAACTGCCGCTGGCACTGCTCGCCAGCACGCTATCCGGCCGCACACCGCCGACCGTTACCGTCGCTCGTTGGCGGGCAACGCTCAGCGGTGACGACGGCTTCCAGGCGCCGAGCTTCATCGCCGATGCTGGACCGGTGTCGCACATTTCTCATGGCGCCGTGCTCGATCGTTGTATCCAGCACGCCGCCGGACCGCAACCGCAGGCACAATGGTTCGAACGCGCCGCCGACGGCAGCGCCATCGGCGTCTCGACGTCCGGTCTCGATACGACGCTCAGCGGCCGTCGCTTGGAGCGCGCCTGGTTTCCGGAATTACTGGTGCGTGAACATTGGGAGAACGAGCAAGAGCGCCAGCTCGTGCGCGATTACCACGAATGGCATGCCGCTAATTTACTGACGCATACCAACCTCAGCCGTCTGACACGACAAATGCTCGAGCAGGCCGCGTGTCGTCAATCGGCCAAGCTGTTTCGTGTGCGGCATCTCTTGCCGGAAGTGGTGAACGAGGAACTATTACGCATTGCGTTGGTGGAGGCGGTAATTCGGCAGTCGGCGTAGCGGCGGCAAATACACAGCCGGCGTGCGGATTTGTCGCCGCGCGCTCGTCGTAGAATGCGACGATAAGGAGACACACCATGCCGATAACCACGGATGCTGTTATCAACATGACATTTTTCTACTGGATGCGCGACGATTCACGCGACGCTATGCGCACGCAGATCTTTCTCGCACGGCAATTGCAACGACTGGAACGGTTGACGGCGATCGTTCCCGGTTGGCCGTCCGTGCCAACGGTTATGCGCGGCCCGAACGGGCCTACCGATTTAAATCTCTAAGGTCGGAATGGCGGGTATTTCTGACGCTGCGATTCAGCGATTAGCGGTAAAGGTGGGCCCGTGACCACGGCAAATTGTTAATGCGGCTGCAGGCAAACATTACCTGAAAAAGTTGCAGCGAACTGGTCGTAAATGCAGCGATCGAACCGTCGAACATAGCCTCGATGCGCGCCGCATTTTTTTCGAAGCGCATCAACCAATGCCGTAGTGTGATCGCGTAATGCAGTCGAAGATTTTTGACGTCCAACACCGAGAAGGCATGGCGCTCGAAGATCGGCATCATTTCACGCAGCGTCGGCGGGTAGGCGCCGGGGAAAATGCGCTTTTCAATCCATTCGTTCATAAGTTCCGGTTGGTTGCGACCGATGGTGTGGATCAGTCCGCGACCTTCCGCCGTTAGTGCGCGATGCAGTACTTCGCCCAAATCGTTGAATTGTTCGCGGCCGACATGCTCCAACATGCCGATGGAAACGAACACATCGTGCTCGCCGCTGATGTTGCGGTAGTCGTCTTCGACGTATTCGATTTGCTGGGCAAGACCCTCGGTCTTGGCGCGTTCGCGGGCATACGCGACCTGCTCGTGCGAGATATTGAACGCTTGTATCCGCACACCGTAGTGGCGGGCCATATAGCGCGTCAGACCACCCCAACCGCAACCGGCTTCGACCACGCGATCGCCGGGTTTAAGACCGACCTTCCGACAAACGTGCTCCAGTTTCGCCAACTGGGCCTGTTCCAACGTCATGGTCGGATTGGGGAAGTAAGCACAGGTGTATTGCATCTCCTTATCGAGCCAGAGCTCGTAGAAAGAGTTGCCGATATCGTAATGATGCTGGATATGCTCGCCGAGCCGGCGAGCGAGTTCGCCCGCGGTCGCCGTTGCACGGCGATGTAGAGCTTTTTGAGCCAATCGTGATTGTTGGCATCGTTTTGGCCGTGATACGCCGCTTCGAGAAATTGAATTAGGTCGCCGTCAACTTCGATGCGGCCGACACTGTAGAGGTCACCGAAATGCAGCGCTGGATTGCGTAGCAGTTGATAGAAGGCGGAACGATCGTGAATGAGTGCTTTGCCGATGGTGGATCGCGGCTGCGCGCGTATTTCGTCGCCGTTCCACAATACGATGCTGATCGGGGGTGAGCCTAGCGACTCGAGCACCTTGCGTGCCAGCCAACGATCGAGGGTAGAAGCGTTCCGATCGCTGCGGTCTGCGGACTGATCACCCGTCGTCGGAAGGTCGAGGGTGGCGGCTTTTTCTTTGCTCATAGTGTGACTATGGAGCAAAGATCGCGACACCTGCATGCTAGCATGGCGCCGCGGACCGGCAACAGTTGAATGGCCCTATGGCTATTTGTTAAACCCTGGCAGGTCAGCAATGGCGCGCTAGACTTCGAGCACGGCGTATCTAGACATAGGTCATGGCATTGTGACGGTCTTACTGAGACATTATTCTTCCGCGAGCGCACCGCGCCCCGCGTGCCGCAAAAAAAAGTCTTTTGCTACGGAGTTTCGATGAACCTTAAGTTCGACACGAAGAGCATTGTGCAAATTCTCCTGCTCGTAGTACTGCTCGTCGGTGGTATCGGCGTGTGGTTATCACAGCGAGAGGGAGGTTTGAGTTTTCTTGGCGGCGATTCCGCTGAACATGAAACCCCGGTTGCCGTCGCCCCGAAGCCGACCATGGCCACGGACCCGCTGCCGACGATTCCGGCGCAACCGGCTAACGGTCAGATCCAAAGCGTCGGCTTCACCGTCGACGCCGCCGAGATCGAGGGTGGGGTCTTAACCCTACGCCAAGGGGTAGAGCCAGCCGATACCCAGGTGAAATTATTTCTGCGGACTAAGCCGTGGGAAGTCCCGGCCGGCCGCAGCTTTCAGCTGATCAATGCGAATGCACAAGATGCGCCGCTGATTCGCATCCGTTGGTACGAACCGGGGCAAAATGCGCCACGCCAGCGTGAGTTTAAAGAGAAGTACACGCTGCGTTTGGAACTCGGTCCGGAGCGAAACCGCAAGGTCGACGGTAAGATTTATTTGACCTTGCCTGATGAAAACAAGAGTCAGGTGGCCGGTACTTTTACGGCGGACGTACGTGGCTTCCGCTTAGTCGATGGCAAGCCAGACCTCACCAGCGATTCGGTCGACACATTGCAATATCTGGCGTTGCGCGAATTGTTGCGTGATGACGCGGATAAGCCGATCAAAGATGTCACCTTCCGCCAGGCGCGCTATGCCGCCACGGGTGGTGTGCCGGCCTCCGGTTATCTGGAGCTCGATTACACGCTCGGTACAGAACCGCCGGCGACGCAGAAATTTCAGTTTGTCAAAGAAGACAATACGTGGCGCGTTGTCGGCAAACTGAATCCGGATCAACTCGATGAAGCTCACCCGCATCACGTACCAGGCCCGAAAGACGCGCCTGAGCGCGTGTTCCCCTATTTAGCGGCGAAGCGTATCGAGACCGATTTGCAGAAGCGTGCACCCGGCCGCTTAGTCAGCGCGACTGAATTCACCACCCGTTACAGCGACAAGCACAAAATTGGTGTGAGCGAGGTGAGCTACAAGGTCGGTGACGGACAGTTGGTACAGACAGCGTTCTTGTATCGAAAGGTAGACAACGGTTGGACCTTGGCACGCGAGCTAAATAAGAAAGAACGTGTCAATCTCGCCAGCGGTAAAGTTGAGACGCAACGATAGCCAGGCGCCGGGCGAGTGAGTGGGAGTAATCCCGTTCTTCCGATCGCAACGCCGAGTGTCGAAATAAAAAACCCCGCTTGCGCGGGGTTTAACTTCATAAATTGTATAAGCCCCTTTTAGATGGGCTTGACGAATGTGGCTTGCATCCCTTTTGGCCCCTTTTCGCTTTCGAACTCTACAGCCTGTCCCTCTGCGAGCTTGCGAAAGCCCGTGCCTTGGATTACCGAGTAGTGCACGAATACATCAGCGCTGCCGTCCTGCGGCGAGATGAATCCATACCCCTTTGCTTCGTTAAACCACTTAACGGTACCAGTGCGCATTAAAGCCTCAACCTCACTTGGTGGACGAGTCGTTGCGATGCTGCAATAAGCGGGAATTTCGCGTTGGGATGTTTGCCCTGCAAAACGCCAACCGATACAACACGGCAGCTCGGAGCTGCTATTTCAGTATATCCGACCGATTTTGGCTGTACAGAGAGTAGGGATTCGCAAAAATCGGCGGCCAAGTAGCGCCGCTCCTTACTATTTTTTTAAGGAGAACGCATGACACTTCCTTGGTATGTCACGGCACTGGCGGCGGCACTGGTATGGGGCGTGCATTACCCGTTGATTGATTATGCGTTGCAGCGACTATCGCTATTAACGGTATTGCTGTTGACGGCAGCGCCGATCGTATTGATCGCACCGTTTTTCTATCGGACCCTGGCATTGGATACCTCGGCTTGGCGCCAACTCCCGTGGACCGAACGCCTGCCGATTTTGGCGCTGATGCTAACCAGCCTCGTCGGCACCGTACTGCTGTATTTATCGATCAGCCATAAGAACGCGACGCTGGCAAGCCTTATCGAAATTTCATATCCGGTTTTCGTCGCGTTATTCGCGTTTCTATTGTTTCGGCAGGTACATTTCACAGCGTCGGTGGTCGTCGGCGCCTTATTAGTTTTTAGCGGGGTGGTACTGATTATCTGGCGTAACCCCTAATAGTCAGGTAGATATGTTGGCCGGTTTCGCTATTATCCAAAAACACGTAGACCGACTGGGAGGGCATAACAATGACCGAGCGCAATCCGTACATGCCGCCAACGGCGGTAGTCGAAGATCAGCAGCAGACGTTGAGCGATGGTACGTTCATTCCCGGTGGCCGCGGTCGTCCGGCAGGCAACGGTTGGCAGTGGATTGCAACTAGCTGGACGCTGTTCAAGCGCCAGCCCGGAATGTGGATTCTCGGTATCGTCCTCAGCTACGGCGCGCTTTTCTTAACATCGCTCATTCCGTTCGTGAACTTTGTCATGGGCGCAGTCTGGCCGATTTTTACCGCGGGTTTCGTGGCGATGGCGCATGCAGCTGCCCGCGGCGAGCGTTTTGGTTTGAGTGATCTATTCGCCGGCTTTCGGCATCGCGCCGGTGAGTTGTTCTTGGTTGGATTAATCTATCTGGCAATGGCGGCGATCGTTGTTATTGTTTTCGTCGTTATTTATGGCACCGTTTGGTTTGGTATCGTTACCGGCAAAACCCCGGACCCGGCTGTTATCGCCACCATGGGATTGGCGTTCCTCGTTTATATATTAATCATGATGGCGATCGGCATGGCGATCTCGTTTGCACCAGCGCTGGTGTACTTGCACGATGTATCGCCGCTGTCGGCCATAAAGATGAGTATCACCGCTAGCATGAAGAACATGTTACCCGGGCTCGTTTCCAGCCTGATCTTCATACCGATCCTGTTGCTTTCGATGATACCGCTGGGCCTCGGATTGTTTGTAACCGTGCCTTTGGCCATCATCACTTTCTACGCCGCTTATCGCGACATCTTCCTCGAAACCGCACCGGCCTAACGCTCGCTATATGCTCGATACGGTACGCGAAGTCTCCACACCGGAGCTCGTGGCGCTGCATTTGCGGCTCGCCGGCCCGGTCGCGCGAGCGTTGGCATGGCTTATCGATTTCTTGCTGCGCTTTGGCATCTTCGCCGCCACCGGCGGTGTGTTAGCGGCGTTCGGCAAATTCGGTTGGGGCATGTTCGTCATCATTATCTTCGCGCTCGAATGGTTCTATCCCGTGCTATTCGAGGTGCTCGGCAATGGCGCGACGCCGGGCAAGCGCGCGCTCGGGCTCGCCGTATGTAACGACGACGGCACGCCGATTCGCTGGGGGCCGTCGTTCACGCGCAATCTGTTGCGCACTGTCGATTTTCTACCGGTGGCGTATGGCATCGGCTTGTTGGCGATGTTCACCTCGTCCGAGTTTCGCCGCGTCGGCGATGTGCTCGCCGGCACCGTGGTTGTTTATCGCAGCACCTCGCGATCGACGACATTGCCGGCGGTTGCCCCGTTGGCACCATCGACACGACTGTCGCGCGATGCGCAGCGAGCAGTGCTTGCCTTTGCCGAGCGCGCACCCAAGCTGACATCGGCACGTGCCGAAGAGATCGCCGCACTCGCCCCGCAGCTCACCGACCAGGCGTCCGGTGCCGAGTCGGTGCAGCGGTTGTTAGGGTTGGCGAATTACATCGTCGGGCGGCGCGCGTGAGGCAAGAACAATTCGAAGCGCTGTACGGCGAACGTTGGCAAGCGTTCGAGGATTGGCTGGCGCATCGTGAGTTGCCGCGGCGTAAGCGGCAGCAACAACCGGCGCCATTGCCGTCGGCCAGCGTGCCGCGCCACTACCGCGAGATCTGCCGCCACTTAGCACTGGCCCGTGCGCGCGACTACGGCACCGCCTTGGTCGCGCGTCTGCACCGGCTGGCGGTCGCCGGGCACGACGTACTGTATGGCGCCGCTTCCGGGTTTTGGACGCGTGCCCTGGCGTATCTCGGCGGCGGATTCGCCGCCGACGTGCGCGTGCTCAAGACGTTCGTGCTGGTGAGCGCCTTGCTGTTGACCGTGCCGTATGCCGCCATCGGTATTGCCACTCGCCTCGATCCGGATTTCGCTTATCTCGTGCTGCCGCCCGAACGCGTCTGGGAGTTCGAGGAAATGTACAGTACCAACACCGAGCACCTTGGCCGCACGCGTGATGCCGGCACCGACGTGCAAATGTTCGGCTTTTATATTTACAACAACATCGGCATCGCCTTCCGTTGTTATGCCGGCGGCGCGCTCGCTGGTCTCGGCTCGGCGGCCGCGCTGCTGTCCAACGGCGTGTTCATGGGCGCGGCCGAGGGACGTATCGTCGCCAAAGGCTATGGCGAGAATTTTTACTCGTTCGTCGTCGGTCACTCCGCCTTCGAATTGTTCGCCATCGTGTTGTCCGGCGCCTGCGGTCTACGGCTCGGTTGGGCATTGATCGCCCCCGGCCGACGGTCGCGCGCGCAGGCGCTGAAGCAGGCGGCCCACGCCACCGCCGGCGTCATGGCCGGTGCCGCTGTCATGCTATTGATCGCCGCCGGCATCGAGGCGTTCTGGTCGCCGATCCGGTTCGCGCCGGCAATCAAGTACAGCGTCGGTATCGGGTTGATATCGGCAGTGGCAGCGTACTTCCTCTTTGCCGGACGCACTCATGCAGATCGATAAACTCGCCGTCGAGTTGCGGCCGCGTTCCACCTGGGAGGCAATCGATCTCGGCGTGCGGATGGTGCAAGCGTGGGCGCGGCCGTTGTATCGCGCTTGGTTGTCGGTTTTTTTGCCGGCGGCGGTGTTGATTGGCGTCGGCATCGGTTATGGCCTGGAATCGCCGACGATAGCGGCACTGGTCATTTGGCTGTTCAAACCGTTGTTCGACAGCGTCGCGTTGCACGTGCTCGGGAGCGCCGTCTTCGGCGAAATGCCAAGCGTGCGCGCCACCTGGCGTGCGGTACCGCGACGGCTGCTTCGCGCCGACATGTGGCGGTTGCTGGCGTTGCGTTTGCTGCCGTGGATCTGGTGGTTCAACACGCAGCGCTCGCTGTTGTTGCCGGTCATGCAGCTCGAAGGCATGCGCGGCAAGTCGGCGCGCGAGCGCCGGCGATTGCTCGCGCGGCAAGTCGGTGGTGCCGCCAGTTGGCTCACGATAACCATGATGCATTTCGAGATCGTGCTGCTGTTCGCGTTAATCGGCTTAGTGGCACTAATGTTGCCAGCATCGATCGCCGAGCAACTCGATTTCGAAACTTATCTTTTCAGCAACGAAGCAACGGCACAGCTCATTGCCGGCTTGCTGTTTACCTTTATTGGCGTGGCCACCACCGCGTTGCTCGAACCGTTCTACGTCGCTTGCGGTTTCGCGCTCTACTTGAGCCGCCGGACCGATCTCGAAGCGTGGGACGTCGAGTTGGCGTTCCGGCGCGTGCGCGATGCCGGCGCGGCATCGGCGCGGGCGGCAACGCTGGTGGTCGCGCTCGCATTAACGATCATCGCCGGTTCGATGACGCCGACCGCCGAGGCAGCGGCTCCGCCGACCGCGCCCGCCACATTGGCCGACGCGCCCGAGCGCGCTCGCGAAAAAATCGGCGAGGTGTACCAACGCCCAGAGTTCGGCAGCGAGCGCAGCAAGTGGCGTTGGAAATATATCGGCCCTAAACCCGAGGCGAGCAACGACAAGAATTGGATTGAGCGTGTGCTGCGTTCGATCGGTAAGGCAATAGTTCTTATCGGTAAATGGATCGCTACCGTCGGCCGCATGGTCGCGTGGCTGACGCTCGCCGGATTGCTGTTGGTGCTGACATGGGCGCTGTATCACCAGTGGCAACGACGCACCGGTGCCGCGGCGACAACACCGCCGCCGCCGGCTGAAGTCGCCGGTTTCGATATTCGACCGGAATCGCTGCCGACCGATATTGCCGCTGCCGCGCTCAAGCTCGCGCGTTCACGGCAAGCGCGGGCATGTTTGAGCCTGCTCTATCGGGCGACGTTGTCGGCATTGGCGCATCGCGAGCGCGTGGATTTTCTGCGCGGTGATACCGAGGGCGATTGCCTGCGGCGTGTACGCGCCACGGTACCGCCGCGTTACGGATTTTTTTCGCAGCTGACGACCGCTTGGCAAGAAGTGGCCTATGCCTGTCATGAACCCTCGCTCGAGCGTTTGGAGGCGCTGTGCCAGCAATGGCCGGAACATTTCGCGTATCAATCTTGAAGCGGGTCCTGCTCTGGGGGTTGCCGATCGCGCTGTTGATCGGCACGGCGCTGTGGTATGTCGGCGCCTACTACGAACGCGTGGAAGAGAAAGAGCGCGTCGGGATGACCGGCGAGGCGCGGAAGAATCCGTATCACGCCGCGCAACTGTTGTTCGAGGGGCTTGGCTTTCAGGTCGAGCGGGTGACCGATACGCGTCGGCTGTTGAACCTGCCGCCGCGGGCGACGCTGCTGCTGCCCGCACCGGCGGCGTTTGATGAGGCGCAGGCGCGCCGCTTAGCGGCCTGGGTCGAAGCGGGTGGGCATATTATTTTGTTGGCCGATGACGATCGCTTGAGTGCGCTGCTCGGTGTGCGCAGCGTCGGCTATCGCGCGCCGCCTAAAGATGAGAGCGCGACCGTCGGCGTTGCTTTCGGCGATCGCCGATTAACGATCGATCTCGGTAGCACCGGGCTGCTCGCCACCGAGCAGCCGGTAATAGACGAGGTGTCGGTCGCGGACGGCGAATTTACCTGGTACACCGAGCAGTCGCCGCGGCACCGCACGAACACGGACGCCAGCGACGATGACGACGATGACGACGATGAGAAAAACACCGCCGACGATACCGTCGAACGTCTGGATCGCGTCGATCAACCCAAGGAAGGTTTTGCCTTGCTCGGTATCGAGTTCGGCCGCGGCCGGGTGACGGCGCTCGGCAGCGTTGACCTATTCAGTAATAAGTTTCTCGCTGATCACGACAACGCCGAATTCCTCGTTCGACTCGCCATGCTTCACGGCACCGAGCCGATTTTTATTGCGCCGCGTCCGGAATTTCCCAATCTCATCGCTTGGCTGTTCGAGCGTGCTTGGCCGGTGTTCATCGCTGCCGCGGTGTTGTTGTTCGCGTGGTTGTGGCGCGCGTCGCCACGCTTCGGTCCGATCGAACGCGAGCCGGCGCCGGTGCGTCCGGGGTTGCGCGAACATCTAGCTGCGGTCGGCGAGTTTCACGCGCAAGATCGCGACTACGAGCCGTTGCTCGCGCCGCTGCGCGAAGACTGCCGGCGGGCGTTGCAATTGCATGCCGCGCGCGAGGGTTATGCCGGCCGGCCGATTGCGTTGGCGCAGCGTTTGACCGGCATCGATGCCGCCGAGATCGAGCACGTGCTGAGCGCCGGCGCCAGCGATCGTTCGGCTTTTTTGCGCATTGCCGCTACGCTCGCGCATATTCGTGACGCGTTAATTTCGTCTCGTTCCACTCAACAACTATCGAGTCCACACTCATGAACGCTCCGATTACATTTCCCCAGGGAGTCGAACTCGTGCGTCGCCTGCGCACCGAGGTCGCCAAGGTATTCGTCGGTCAGGAGGCGATCGTCGAGCAAGCGCTAAGCGCGTTGCTCATCGGCGGTCATGTCCTGCTCGAAGGCGTACCCGGTCTCGGCAAGACCTTGCTGGTCAAGGCGCTCGCCAAAACCGTCGGCGGTCGTTTTGCGCGCATTCAGTTCACGCCGGATCTGATGCCGGCCGACATCACCGGCCATGCCATGTTCGACGCCGCCAGCAGCCAGTTCGTGATTCGGCGCGGGCCGTTGTTCGCCAATCTGGTATTGGCCGACGAAATCAATCGCGCACCGGCGAAAACACAGGCGGCGTTGCTCGAAGTGATGCAAGAGCGGCAAGTGACGATCGAAGGCACGCTGCACGAGTTGGCGTCGCCGTTCCTGGTGTTGGCGACGCAAAACCCGATCGAGCAGGAAGGCACCTATGCGTTGCCGGAAGCGCAGCTCGATCGCTTTCTGCTCAAGGTGTACATCGACTATCCGAGTATCGAGCACGAGCGCCAGCTGGTGCGGCATGTTACCGAAGGCCGCGTCGGCGATCGGTTGGAAGTCGATGCTGTGGCGCAGGTATTGGCGCCGGAGCAAGTGGCGGCGTTGCAGCAATTGACGGCGAGCTTGCGGGTCGACGAGACGGTCACCGATTACGCCGTACGCCTGGCGCGGGCGACGCGGTCGTGGCCCGGCATCGCCATCGGCGCCGGCCCGCGCGGCGGCATCGCCCTCGTGCGTGCAGCCCGCGGGGTCGCGCTGCTCGCCGGCCGCGAGTTCGTCACGCCGGACGACATCAAGGTGATCGCCAAACCGGCGTTGCGCCATCGCGTGCTACTGGCGCCGGAGGCGGAGATCGAGGGTCTGACGGTCGACACTCTACTCGGTAATCTGTTGGCACAGGTCGACGCACCGCGCGCATGATTTTCCCGGCGCGCGCATTGTTGGCGTGGCTGGCGGCCTGGCTCGCGCTGGCGCTGGCAGTGTCGTTGTTGCCGGGTTACACCGCGGCGTGGTTCGTTGCCGGTGCCGTGCTTGCTGTGGTCGCGCTGGTCGATGCCGTGCTCGTTCGCTGGTTACCGTTGCCGACCGCGCAACGTCATGTGACCGATTCGCTGCCGCTCGCGGTGTGGAGCGGCGTCGAGCTGCAACTCAGTAGCGCGCGCTGGCTGCGCGCGGTCGAGCTCTACGACCACGCGCCGGCCGATTGCGAAACCACCGGCTTACCGGCGCGGTTCGATCTTCAGCGCAATGCCATTCGCCAGCTGCGCTATCGCCTGCGACCGATCGCACGCGGCGATCATAGTTTCGGTCCAATCGAGTTGCGCGTGCCGTCGCCGCTGCGTTTGTGGCGCCGGCGCGCGCGCCTGCCGGCCGCGCACACGGTATGCGTCTATCCCAACTTCGCCGCGCTCACGCGCCGTGCGCTGCTGGCCGCCGACGCGCATACACCGGCCAGCGGCATTCTCAAGCGCCGTCGTCGCGGCGAGGGCATCGACTTCGAGCAGCTGCGCGAATATCGCCAAGGCGACAGCTTGCGCCAAATCGATTGGAAGGCGACGCGCCGCATCGGCAAGTTGATCTCGCGCGAGTACCAAGACGAGCGCGATCAGCGCATCGTGTTGTTGGTCGACTGCGGCCGACGCATGGGCGCACGCGATGGTCAACTATCGCACTTCGATCACGCGCTCGATTCGGTGTTGTTGCTTGGCTATGTCGGCCTACGCCAGGGCGATGCCGTCGGCTTGATGACGCTCGGCGGCCACGACCGTTATCTTGCGCCGCACAAATCGCGGGCGATGGTCAGCCGTATCTTGCACACCGTTTACGATCTACAGCCGACGCTGACCGTGACCGACTTCGAAGCCGCCGCGGCATCGTTGGTGCAACGATTGCGGCGTCGTGCGTTGGTGGTGATCTTCACTAATTTACGCGACGAAGACGACGCGAGCTTGATCAGCGCCGTGCAATTGTTGGCGCCGCGGCATCTGGTGTTGGTCGCGAGTTTGCGCGAGCAGGTACTCGATGAAACCCAGCGCATGCCGGTCGAGACCGCACGTGATGGGGCCTTACGCGCCGCCGCCGTTGAATATCGTCGACTGCGCGATGTCACGGCGGCACGCCTTCGACAAGCCGGCGTGATGTGCCTCGACGTACCGCCGCACGAGCTGGCGATCGCAACGGTGAATCGTTATCTCGCGATTAAGGCGGAAGGGCGATTGTAGATGGACGGTTATGATCGCGACCGTGGTTGGCACTAAGGCCGGCGTATCTCATCGGGGCTGGCGATCTGGTAAGTCATTTCGTCCAAATCGACATAGCTCGAAACGTCATGGTTTAAAAGCTCCAATCGCTCGACCGCGGCCCGTACTCCTCCTTGGGCCGCTCGCTCATAGTGTTGCGCTGCGAGTTTCTCGTCGGGTTTACCCGCCGCCGGAAATTGATAGAGATGACCAAGGTAGAATTCCGCCAAGGCATCGCCTTGCGCGGCTGCCCGTTGCAACAGCTCGACCATGCGTCGGTGGCTCTCCGCGGTGGACGGCTGATGGTCTTTGAGAATGGTAAGGGCCAACCGCACTTGAGCGACCGGATCGCCGCGAGCCGCGGCGTCTTCGTAAAACGCGCGAAAATCTTGTCCGGCCGCTTCGCGGGAGAGCAGGCCGCGTTCGACCAGCGAGCCGAGCGCGGTAATGCTCTTGGCGCTGCCAGCCGTAGCGGCAATCCGCAAATGAGAGATGGCCTGTTCTTCTTCACCGGCAAGACCCAGCAGGCGACCTAAGTAAAAATGCAGATCGAGATCATTATCGACTGTTGTTAACAGCGTGCGGCAGGCGTCGATTTGGCGCAGGATCGCCCGGCCGTAGACGACGTTCAGGTAGGCGTCTGTCGGATCCCGCGGAAAGGCGAGCGCGGGCGGGTTCGGTGGTACCGATCGGCAAAGCGTTAGCAGCTCCGTTGTCGATGCGGAGGCGCGCATCGACAACGCGGTTAACGTCAGCAGGCTAACTAATACGGCCTGTCTTCCTGGGCGTCGCATCAGCTAGTACTCCGTCAGATAAGTTTTTCCGCATGCCACCGTGCGTAAACCCCTCGCCCTCCGGGAGAGGGAAAGGGGTGAGGGACGGCGTGGCTACGATCACCGATGTTTTCCCTCACCCCAGCCCTCTCCCGGAGGGCGAGGGGGTCAGTTCGTGCCGTCGTCATCGGGAAAAACTTATCTGACGGAGTACTAGCTTGCCCGTAGGCGCGCCGCTTGTGTTCGAGCCACTGCTGGCATTTCTCGGCGAAGCTCACGTAAGGTTGTTCTCGGGTTAGCTTGTCGTGAATGCTCACAAGATCGGCGATTATCTCGGCATAACTATCTTGCAGCTCGCGGCCGTGATTGTCGGTGAACTCTTCGTTTACCTGGTACTCGATTTGTTCCATGACAATAGTGCCGAGCTCTCGATCACGCGACACCGAACTGCCTCGCGGCATGGGCTCGTACTTCTTCCGATCTGCACGGAAGTTTTGCCATTCTTCAAGAGCGCGATCGAATTGCGTATGCTGCCAACGCATGCGGTTTACCGCTCTTTTTTCGACCTCAGCCGTTGTCGCTGCCGTTGCGCGCGTCGTCTCGATGAACTCGTCGAGTTCTTTGCGTCGGGTGGCGGAAAAGATACCTACGCATGACCATTCTAACTGCCAGTCCTCAATGGTCTCGCGACCCATCCAGTCCTTTGCCCTGTCAAAATGTAGACGAGCAATCTCCGCTTTTATCGTTAAGTCGTAGATATCGTGTTGCGCGCGTTGCAAAACCTGGGGCCCAAGCGCCATATTTTCGTCGGCACGCTCCGGCGCGAGCATAAGTGCGACGACGGCGGCGCAGATTAAAGCGATGGTCCACTTTAAGACGCGGCGCGGCTTACTAATGTTGTTGAAACGGCTCATGCGAGCAGCTTCCACTGCCAAAGAATGATCTAAGCTCGATCAGCTGGCTGCTTCTTCTCATTCGGATTTTTCCCCCAACCGGATTTTTTGGATTATAAAAAAAATGATTCCTCCCAAAGATCCTAATAACGCCACTACCCCCGCGTCTCCAACAATGTTCTTCCACCCTTCCATAGTTATCTTGCCGTTCATTACCAGTACGTCACCACCAGCTTCAAAAGCGCCAAAACCACCGTAGGAGCACGCTGAATATGCGATTGAGAGCAAGAATAAAATGACGAACGGAATAACCGTGGAAGAATAAATATTGAATTTACGAGTACGCACCAGAATCAAAAACGAAGGGAGCATCAACGCGATAGTGAGCCCGTAAGCAACAACGATCGTAAGCAGAAACAAGAACAACGACGTTTCCTGACCCCACGACAAATACACATAGACAATGCTTGGAATGATAGGCGCAAGCATAAAAGCAACGGGTGTACGGTAGAGAATCGACATATTAGTTACCGTGTCCGATAAAGCAGGTTTGCGCGATATCGGATGTGGCTGTTAACTACGCCGTTCCACAAAGTTCTAGCAAGATCTTTATTCAATCTCGGCATGGCGCCGATTCCTTCGCCAACGGTTCGTATAAAGATGTGATCATTCCTCCGAAAAACGGTTCGTTTTACGTAGCCGGGGAATAACCTATGCGTTGAATCTGTGTAGTTTGCAACTGCTAGCCCATCGTCTGATACAAAATGGATAATTGGACCCAAGTCATCGAATTCAGCGTTTTTATATCCTAGACTTGCGAACCTAGACTTGCGAATCCATGCAGTCCGTCTTTTACAGGGATAGTATTTGAAAACGTTCCGGGCGCTGGATGCATTCTATTGAATGTAGCCACTTGTTCGAGAGTGCATTTTTTATCAACTGCGCATATGACACCTTCGAAATCATAGAAATGGTAGTTTGGATGACTACGATCGTACAACCGCTCGTCTTTCCATAAACGCTTGGGTCTTATAGCGTCATTCAGCAATTGCATAAATCCCCCTGTAGTGCACGTTGGTTATTTATAACGATTTCGGCACGAGGCAAGCGAAGAAAAGGCAGGCAACGGACGGCGAGTACGGCTTCATTAGAACACTCCCTATTCTTGTTTGTATTTCCTAAGCCGGCAATTCGAGCAAACAAAAAGCGTTCGGTCAAGGGACTATCAGCAGTTGCAATCCCTTTGCTACAGATAGAAATGCAGATAAGTCATCATGCAGCGTCACAATGACGCGATGCTAATTTCGACAAGGCGGTGCGGGGGTAAGTACTGCAGTCCCCTCTCTATCCCGAGAGGGGACTCAATCAAAGTTTTTACTCGTGCTCGTGGCCGTGTTCGTCGTGGTGATGACCGCCCGCACCATGCACATGTCCGTGCGCCAGTTCTTCTTTCGTGGCCGGACGGACTTCGACAACTTCAACGTCGAAGTGTAGCGTCTTGCCGGCGAGCGGATGGTTGCCGTCGAGGACGGCGCCGGTGTCGGTCAGTTTGACGACGGCGAAGGAGACCGGTCCTTGCGGACCTTCAGCGTACACGCGTGCGCCTTCTTCCAGCTTCATGTCGGTCGGGAAGTGTTCGCGCGGTGCTTCGAAAATCAGTTCGTCGTTCTTCTCGCCGTAACCATCGGCGGCCGCGACCGATACTTTCGATTTGTGGCCGACGGTTGTACCCTCGAGCGCTTTTTCCAGGCCGGGGATAATGTTGCCGTGACCATGGAGATACGCCAACGGTTCGTTGCCGCTGGAACTGTCGAGCACCTCGCCGCTGTCGTCTTTCAGGGTGTAATGGAGACTTACCACCATGTCGCGGGCGGTTTTCATGAGAAGGGGATCCTATAGGGAATGGATGGAGCGGCTACTATAACGCGCCGTCCGCCACTGTGCATCCCAGCCGGGAAGATTGGTTTTGCCGCTTTATATCGTCGGTTGGGAGCTCTGTGAGGTGGTTGCGCGCAACCCTCACCCGAAGGGGGATATGTCCGCGGTGGCGTGACGGTGCGTTAGGATGGTCGCATGATTAAACGCATACGCATTTCGACATCGTCGCCGGGCCTGCATGAATTTACCGGGGCTGTGCGACAAGCTGTACGGGAATCGGAAGCCAACCAGGGGGTATGTACGTTATTTGTTTGCCATACCTCGGCCAGTCTACTCATCCAAGAGAATGCCGATCCGTCGGCCAAGCACGACCTGGAGCGTTGGTTGAATCGTCTGGTGCCGGAAGACGACGCGCTCTACACGCATCGCGCCGAGGGCCCGGACGACATGCCGGCGCATGTTAAAGCGGCGCTGACCGCGACATCATTGTCGATTCCAATCGACGCCGGCCGCTTGGTGCTGGGGACCTGGCAAGGAATTTATCTTTGGGAACACCGGCACCGCGGCGGTATGCGCGAGGTTGTCTTGCATATTCGCGAGTGACTACGGGGTGCCGAAGAATCCGGAAATATCTTCCAAGCGTCCGTCGGCTGCGCTGCGGGCGAAGTTGACAAGCAAGCGCTGGTTGCTGGCGCTTGCTTGTGGTGCAATCTTTCTATGGCAGCAGTTCGACACCCTTGGCCGAGAACAGTAGCGCGAGCGCGAATGGTGCAGGAGCAGTTGCGTGACCAAGTTGTGGTGCGCGATCGGTTACCGCCGGTGCGTTGGGTGGCAGGGGTTGATGTTGGTTTCGAGGATGACGGCCGAGTGACGCGCGCCGCCGTCGCCGTCCTTTCTTATCCCGAGCTGGTGTTGCATGAACAGGCGGTCGCACGCCGGGTAACGCGTTTTCCCTATGTTCCCGGTTATCTGAGCTTTCGCGAGATTCCGGCGGTGCTAGCGGCGCTGCAGCGGTTGCGTACGTTGCCCGATCTACTGGTGTGCGACGGCCAGGGCTACGCGCATCCACGCCGAATCGGCCTTGCCTCGCACCTGGGTATCGTTACCGACATCCCCAGCATCGGCGCCGCCAAGTCGTTGTTAATCGGCACGCACGACCCGGTGCCGCAACGTCGCGGCAGTTGGCGCCCGCTCGTCGATAAAGCCGAACTCATCGGCGCCGCATTGCGCACGCGCGTCGGTGTACGGCCGATGTATGTGTCGATCGGCCATCGCATCAGCTTGGAAACGGCGATCGGCTATGTGTTGCAACTAACGCCGCGCTACCGATTGCCGGAGACCACGCGCCACGCGCATCGGCTGGCGTCAGGTTAAAAGCCATTTTGCTTTGTTGAAACTCTGTAACAACTTCCCCTCTCCTGTGGGGGGAGAGGGGTTTTACTCCCTTCTCCCACCGGGAGAAGGGGCGGGGATGAGGGAAAGGCGATTCGCATTCGATATTTTTGAGATAGCTTCTAGTTATTACCGGCGAGCGCAAATGGTCCGAGCAGTCGCCACATCGAAGGATCACCGTCCGGTGCGCACACGGTCAATGTGTCCGCCGAAAATGCGATATCGAATTCGCGGCTGTATCTATCGAGAATTTTTTCTTTTTCGTCGATCGAAAGTTTTCCGTACACCAAGCTCAAGTGCGGCATGAAGTCGTCGTCGACCGGTCGCGCGAATACGTATTCGGCCGCCAGCCGGTGGGCATCGAGTAGGGGTGCGTTGCGGTCGGCGTATACGAACAAGCAACGGAAATAGTGCTCGGTATAACCGGCGTGCGTTAGCTGAATCGGGATGGCCTGTAGTTGCGATGCTAGGGCGGTTGTGCGGGCAATGACGTCGGCTTCGGTGCCGTCGCCGCTGGCCAATGTGAGGTGCGGCTCGAAGCGCGGCGTTCCAAATTGCCGGCTTAGCTCGTCGATAATCGCGGCGAACCGTTGCCGCACGGCTAGTGGCGGCATGAGCCAGAGCGAAAATCGTCGAGTCTGTGCCATGGGGTTTTTAATGGGATATCCCTGCAACTTGCAAAGTGGCTCGTGTCATTCTAAAACGATGACGACGTTTGCGAGAGTGTAGTTATGAAAGATCCGCGATCTTTCCCGCCGATACCTGATGCTAAGCCGTTAACCCGCACGGTGCATAAAGGCCGCGGCGCGGCTAGCAATACCGATGGGCGTTTCGAGTCGCACCGGCATGAAGCTGATGACGACGGTTGGGGCGCGCTCGACGAAGCGGTGGCGCGGCCGGCAACGACCGTGCAAGTCGATGCGGCGCGCAGCGTTATCTCGCGCAACGATTCGCCGGATGTTCCGTTCGACCAATCGATCAATCCTTACCGCGGCTGCGAGCACGGCTGCGTTTATTGTTTCGCGCGGCCGTCGCACTCGTATTTAGGGTTGTCGCCCGGCCTCGATTTCGAAACGCGTCTGTTTGCCAAGCCCGACGCGGCAGCGCGGCTGATCGATGAGTTGCGCGCGCCGAGTTATCGGCCGAGCCCGATCGCGCTCGGCATTAACACCGACGCGTATCAGCCGGTCGAGCGCCGTCTGCGAATCACGCGCTCGATTTTAGAAGTGCTGGCGGCGTGCGATCATCCGCTCACTATCGTCACTAAGTCGGCGTTGGTCGAGCGCGATCTCGATCTGCTGGCGCCGATGGCGAAGAAAAATTTGGTGCAAGTGTTTTTCAGTATTACCACGTTGAAACACGAACTCGCGCGCAAGCTTGAGCCGCGTACGACCGCGCCGCAACGCCGGTTACAAGCGTTACAGACATTAAGCGCCGCCGGTGTGCCGACCGGCGTGTTAGTCGCGCCGGTGATTCCGGTGTTGACCGACGGCGAAATGGAATCGATTCTCGAAGCCGCCCATACCGCCGGCGCCGGTCATGCCGGTTATGTGCTGTTGCGGTTGCCGCACGAGGTAAAGGATTTGTTCAAGGAGTGGCTAGTGCTGCATGCGCCGCTCAGTGCAGAACACGTCATGGCGCGGGTTCGCGAAGCGCGTGCTGGCAAGGAATACGATTCGACCTTCGGCTCGCGCATGACCGGCCACGGCGAGTACGCGCAAATGCTGGGTCACCGATTTCGTTTAGCGTGTCGTCGCTTGGGGTTAAACGCGCGTGATCACGTCGATCTCGATACGACGCGCTTTCGCGCACCGATGGCGGCGGGTGATCAGCTCGCGCTTTTTTAAGCGGCGATCTAGCGATCGCGGAAAGAGGCTTGCGGTTGCTGGCCGAAGAATTGTTTCACGTCTGGCAACGGCAGATAAAGCGTCGGATTGATGCCGTATATGCCTGGCTCGAGCACTCGCTCGATTTCGCACGGTCGTCCGTCGGCGGTCTTGTGTTGCATCAGGTCGATCGTGACGGGTACCGGATAAGGCGCGTAATTGGCATTGAGTACCACCGTGACGCGCGGCTTTAAGCGGCGTACGCGGTTCATGGTGACAACGACGGCGATCTCGCCGGTACTGAGCTCGACCACGCTACCGATCGGGTAGATGCCCATGCATTGAATGAACTGCTCGACCAGCCGCGGATGGAAATCGCGGCCGCGCCACTCGTACATTTTTTTCAAAGCAGCGTGCGCCGACATACCATCGTGATAGGCGCGGTCGCTGGTGATAGCGTCGTAACAGTCGACGATACCGCCGATCATGCCGAAGAACCCGATCTGCTCGCCTTTGAGGCCTTGGATATAGCCGCCGCCGCTGTAGCGTTCATGATGACAACGCGCCACTTCGATGGCGGTGCGTGGGATGCCTGACGTTTTCTCCAGTATTTCCACGCCGCGCGGGACATGGCTGCGCATTACCTGGAACTCTTGGTCGGTGAGCACGCCCGGCTTATTTAGTATTTCGTTCGGCACGGCCATTTTGCCGATATCGTGCAACAGTGCGCCGATGCCCAGAATCTGTAAGCCGTCGCGGTCGAGGCCGAGATGGCGACCGAAGGCGAGGGCCAAGACGCACACGCGCAAGCTGTGCAGCGCCGTGTATTCGTCTTTCTTCTTTAGCTGGCTGAAGCAGGTGAGCGCATCCGGGTTGCGGATCACGCTCTCGGCCAGCTCACCGACGACACGTTTGGCGGCGGCGACGTCGATGCTTTTCCCTAGGCGCGCATCTTCCAAAACTTGGAAGATCATGGTGCGCGCTTGGACATGCTGCTCGCGGATCTCGTGGATCTCTTGTTCGAGCGTGGTTTGATCGTGGTAAACCGGCTCGGTGCGCGGTTGATTGATGATCTTAAGAATGTCGCGCGCAATCCGCTGCTCGGCCTCGGTGGGGGCGGCCGGCGGCGTTGGGATAGATTTGGCTACCGGACGGGGCGTCGGTGTGTAGTTGACGGTGTCGGGGATGTTGACGTAAACCCACTGACAATAGCGCCGCAGCTCCGCAATCTCTTCTTGAGAGCGGATCTCGAAGCCTTGGAACAGGAAAGGCGTTCCTAACCACGGCCGGTCGAGTTCGGCCACGTACATCCCGGGTTGTAAGGACTGAACGTCGATTTTTTTACGCACGTCAGCCTCTGGAGTTACTCGTCGCCCTGTGCGGGGGTGCGAGCGCTAGTTTGAACATCGTTACTACGCTAAATAAATAGCTATAAATCATTATACCGGCAAATGAATTTATCCGATGCCGCCAGTCGGCATTTTCCTGGCGATGTAAGGTTAAGCGTAGTCGAATAACCGACGCGACCAAAGGGGTCACTGATGCTAGAGGCGGGTGCTAATCTCAGCTTCTGCTTGAACTTTAGCGCGTAACAGGTCTTCCACGATGTGGTTCCAGGGGGCGCGTCGGTCGGAAATCGTGGCCGAGAGATCGCGCGAAAATTTGTGGTAAGTATCCATTTCTTCTGACTTCGCCAACCGCACGGCGTTTTCCAAGAACGGAATCAATCCCTCGATTTTTTGTAGTTTTTCCCGCTTTAGGCGCAAGTCGCGGTCTTCATCTTTGGCTTGGAAATAGGCATCGTTGTTTTCGAGCATGGTTTTAAGCGCCTGTTTCAGTTTTTCGTAATCCAGGCGCAGCATGCCGTGCGCATGTTGGTAGAGCTTAAATAGATGTAGAAAAACCTCTTTCAGCGCAAAAACGCCCGGATGGCGCGGTAGTGCGTTGGTAAAACGTACGAAAATATCGTCCTCGGGCTTAATAACAGCCGTTCGATCGCGCGCGCTGGGGTTCATCGCCGTTTGACACATCGCCTGGATCGTTTGCAGGCGATTTTCCGAGTCTTGCTCGGCATTGCGCGCATTGCGTGTCGTGGTTTTCAGGTTGGCTTCGGCCTCGGTAAAGTTAAAGGCCGAGGTCAACTCGACTTTGATTTTCTTTTCCACTTCGCCTTCGCCCTGACCGAGATCGCCGGCGAGCCGCTGCCGTAGGCGTTCGCGGGACTCTTGGGCGATTTGATAAATGCTTTGCGCGCGCGATTCTTGTTCGCGGGTCATGAGGAAGGCCGCCAGACCGCGCGAGAACTCACCAATTTTATGGATGAACGCCTGCGAAAACGACAGGAATGGCCCGACAAAGTCCTCGTTCGCCTCGGCGCTTACCGGCGATTGCTGAAGCTGCGCCCGCAACGCCAGGACCCGCTCTTCAATGGTATGCACGCACTTCGAAACACCACCCAGCGTGCCCGAGATGTTGGTAAAGGCATGGTGAATATTACGTGTGGCCCGAAGAACGGCGATCAACTTGCGCAGCATGGTTTCTTCGCCGCTGGTCCGCAGGAATAGCGCCTGTAGGCTTTTCCGGGATTCTTCCAGTTGATCGGGGGGTAATAGATTGTTTTCCTCGATGTAAAGAATCGTAGTCAACGAGATCAGCGCGTCACGCTCGCGCGGGGCGATAAAATGGTTGCGATTGAGTGTCATCCGGCGTCACCCGTTCCTGCAAGGAATGCGATGCTTCCGCGGTACTTCGTATTCATGCTAGCGTAGTCGAAGCGTAGTCGAGGGAGGCCAGACATGCAGGGTAGCGGCGATGGCAAATTCCACCATGTAGGCCCGGAGCGCCGGTTAACCGCGCGGCGGCAGATTCCGGACCGGCGGGCGGCTATACGTTGGGGTGGCACGGACCGGCGTAGTCATCGTATCGATGCCGATCGGCGGCGACTCAGCAGTTACAGCAATATCGTCAGCCCTTGAACTTGCTCCCCCGGACCCCCATCTAACAATACGGTTTTTCCCACGATTCGCGGAGAGTCATTCATCCATGAAGCGCATTTTGCTGTTTATCGCCACTAACCTGGCCATTGTGTTCGTGCTCAGTATCACGCTGCACTTGCTTGGCGTGGACCGTATTTTGGACGAGTCCGGGAAGGGACTTAATTTCAATGCCCTGCTCATTTTCGCCGCCGTATTTGGTTTCGGCGGGGCCTTTATTTCGCTGGCCATATCGAAGTGGATGGCGAAGCGCATGACCGGCGCCGAAGTTATCGAACAGCCGCGCAATCAACTCGAATCGTGGCTAGTCGAGACGGTGCGCCGGCAGGCGCGCACTGCCGGCATCGGAATGCCGGAAGTCGCTATTTACCGCTCGCCCGATATTAATGCCTTTGCCACCGGCATGAATCGCAATAAAGCGTTAGTCGCTGTCAGCAGCGGCCTATTGCAATCGATGGACCGCGACGAAGCCGAAGCGGTCCTGGGTCATGAGATCAGCCACGTTGCTAACGGCGATATGGTGACGTTGGCGCTGATTCAGGGTGTCGTGAATACCTTCGTTATTTTCATCGCGCGCGTGATCGGCCATGCGGTCGATCGCGTTGTCTTTAAGAATGAAGAAGGGCACGGCCCAGCGTTCATGATTACGACGATCGTCGCCGAGCTGCTGCTAGGAATTCTCGCCAGCATCATCGTCATGTGGTTCAGCCGTCGTCGTGAGTTCCGTGCCGATTTTGGCGGCGCCAAGTTGGCTGGGCGCGAGAAGATGATTGCGGCGTTGGAACGGTTGCGCGCCGCGCATACGCCGTCGCAGTTGCCGGATCAGATGGCGGCGTTTGGCATCAACAGCGGGGTGGCGCAGGGCATCAAGAAGTTGTTTACGTCACATCCGCCGCTCGAAGATCGGATCGCCGCGCTGAAAGCGATTCACTAAATTAAAAGATAGCCATGCAGTGATAAGGCCCGCCATCCAAACGGCGGGCCTTTTATTTTCTCAGCAAATGAGCGAGCACCACCGGGGTTATCAGCGTCGTCAGCATGATCATGAGGACGATCACCGAGAACTCGTGATCGTCGACTACACCGAGTTGTTTACCGACGACAGCGAAAATGAGCCCCACTTCACCGCGCGGCGCCATGCCCCAGCCGACAACCCACTTATTAACCTTACCGGCAACTAAACCCGATACGAGCTTGCCGACAAAGGCGATCACGGTAACCGCTAGCGCGATCCAAAGCGTATGGAGATCGGCCAGTGTGCGTAGATCGACTTGCATGCCGGTATAGACAAAAAACAACGGTATAAATAGATGACCGACGGGCGCAGTCAGTGACAACAAGTGATGCTTGGCGTGGTTATCAAGGACCGCCGCTACTCGTTGGCGCACACTCGGCTCGGCATCGGTAAGCGCTCGGCGAACATCGGGGATCACCTCAAGCCCGTCGTAATCTTTGAAAATAACTTCATCTAATACTAAGCCGGCAGCGAACGCGCCTACGATCGGTGCAAGGCCGATGAGCTGGGCCAAGTAAGCAAGCACGAAGCAGAAGGCGATGGCGATCGTGAATTTCATGCCACTGCCAGTCGTAATGCGAGCAAACCAACGGCTAATGATCGGCGCCGATAGTTGACCGACGATTAATGCGGCACCAAGGAACAGCAGCGCTTTCGCCGTAATCCAGGCAATTGTGCCAACACCGACGGTGCCGGTGGTGGCGATGGCCGAGACGACCGCGAGCAAAATAAGGCCGATCACATCGTCGATCACTGCCGCCCCGAGCACGATCTGCGCTTCTGCGGTTTGCAGGGCACCCCTATCTTTGAACACGCGCGCGGTGATGCCGACGCTGGTAGCGGTGAGGGTGGCGCCCAAGAAGAGGTATACGTTCGGATTCATCCCGGGAAACAACAGCGGTCCGGCTAGCAGGCCTAGCGCCAACGGCACGGCGACACCGACGCAGGCCACCAAGAACGCGCGCCAGCCGACGCGACGCATTGCACCGACCTCCGATTCGAGGCCGATTTGGAACAGCAGGATCACGACGCCAAGCTCTGCCAGGAAACCGATCAGCGCGTCGTGTTTAATAGGCTCGAATGCGCCGATGCCGACGAGTCCCAGATTGCCGAGCGCGATGCCGATCAGCAGTTCGCCCAATACCGCCGGTTGGCCCAGTTTTTCGACCAAACTTGAGCACTTAGCGAGTAGCAGCAACACCGCTAGCCATAGCAGCACGAGCGTGGTCTCGCCGCCGCCGGCAGCCCAGGCGTATATCGGTGTGGCGCCTAACATTGCCGCCGACATCCAGATTCGATTCTGTATCGTATGCATAATGCAAAATCATAGGGAAAAAGCTGACCCCTGACGAGCAAATGCCGGTGAAAGGTTGGATCATCGGCGGCGACTAAGCTGTCTAACTATCGAATGGAGCGTGCCATGCTGATAAAAGTGAAAACCGGCAGCGAGTTGCCGAACTCGGCGATTACCGACAAACATCTGTACTTGTCGCGGCGAAGTTTTTTGGCAGCGGCGGCAGCGCTGTACGCCGGTGTTGCCGTTGCTGGTGACAAGCTCGCTGGCGCCCGCAAAAGCCGGCTATCGACCGAGGAGTTACCGACCTCGTTGCAAGACATCACGCATTACAACAATTTCTACGAGTTCGGCTCCGATAAAAAAGATCCGGCGAAAAACGCCCAGCAATTTCGCACGCGTCCGTGGCACATTGCCATCGACGGTGAAGTGAAGAAGCCGGCGGTATACACGCTCGATGACTTCATCAAGCCACATGCCTTAGAAGAACGTGTTTATCGGCTGCGCTGTGTCGAGGCTTGGTCGATGGTGGTCCCGTGGATTGGCTTTTCATTAGCCGATGTCATAAAGCGTGTCGAGCCGACATCACGCGCGAAGTATGTCGAACTCACTACGCTGCACGATCCGACGCAAATGCCCGGGCAACGACCCGGCTTGTTCGGTACCGGGCTCGATTGGCCATACGTCGAAGGTTTGCGCATGGATGAGGCGATGCATCCACTGACGATGCTCGCGGTCGGACTCTACGGCGAAGTGTTGCCCAATCAAAACGGTGCACCGATCCGTTTGGTCGTTCCGTGGAAGTACGGCTTCAAGAGCATTAAGTCGATCGTCAAGATTCGCTTTGTCGAACAGCAGCCGATGACGACATGGATGAAGGCAGGGCCGCGCGAGTATGGCTTTTACTCGAACGTTAATCCGGCGGTCGATCATCCGCGCTGGAGTCAGCGGTACGAAACGCGTGTCGGCGAGGCGTCGTTGCTGGATCGATTGAGTGGTAAAGGCAAGCGACCGACACTGCCGTTCAATGGCTACGCCGATCAGGTGGCGTCGCTCTACACCGGCATGGATTTGAAGAAGAATTTCTAGCATGTCTGATCGCGCCGTTATCATTGCCAAGCCGTTCGTGTTTATCGCCGCGCTGGTTCCGCTCGCGCTGTTGATCGTCGACGTTGCCAACGACGCGCTTGGGGCGAACCCGATCGAGACGCTCAATCGTTATACCGGCGAATGGACGTTACGGTTTTTGCTGATCACACTCGCACTGACGCCGCTACGCCAACTCACCGGTTGGTATTTCGTCATTCGCTTTCGGCGCATGCTGGGATTGTTTGCATTCTTTTATGTGTGTCTGCATTTCCTGTCGTGGATATGGGTCGATAAAGGATTCGACGTCGTCGAGATCGTTAACGATGTCTACAAACGGCCGTTCATTACGGTTGGTTTCATATGCTTGCTGCTGTTGCTACCGCTGGCGTTCACCTCGACCGCCGGCATGGTGCGGCGATTGGGCGGCAAGCGTTGGCGGGCGCTACATCGTTTGGTTTACCTCATCGGTATCGGCGGCATCATTCACTTTCTGTGGATGACGAAATCCGATTTTGCTCGGCCGCTGATTTATGCAACGATCCTGGCGCTGCTCCTTGGGTATCGTGTTTGGGTGCGTTGGCGCTTGCAATTCCCACGGAGAGTACAAGCCTAAACGTCACTCATTTCTTTTCACGCCCCTATTTTGAAAGTAAAAAAGGGTAAACCCTGATTGTCCCGTCAAGGTTGACCACGCTACGTTTGCGCCCCACTACGGCGGATGACCGCTTTGTTGCGTTGATATAACAAATTCGGGGACTGGTACAACAACTAATGGCCATCAATTGCGGAATGTCTCGTCACACACGCTATCTCGCGATCTCTGTAGTTGTTTCCGTGATCTCACTGCTCACCGCTTGCGGTGGCGGCGGTGGTGGTGACGGTGGTGGCGGGGGAGGGGGCCAGACGAATCCGCCACCGACCGCGAGCGCTGATTCTTACTTAGTCGATCGCGGCGGCGCACTTACTATTAGCGCACCTGGTGTACTGACAAACGATACGGGTGCTGGGCTGTCGGCGGTGTTGGTGCATGCGGCCAGTCACGGCACGTTAACACTCAATGCCAACGGTTCTTTTAACTACACGCATGACGGCAGCGCGTCGGCCGATAGTTTTACGTACAAGGCGCAAAATACCAACGGCGCGTCGGCCGAGACTACGGTTACGATCGGTTTCGATCTGCCGCCGGTAGCGAGTAACGCGTGCCAGTCGATCATCGACAATCAGAACGAAGTTGTCGGCAACTTGACCGTCAGCGCCGGCAATAATTTGACCTATTCCATCGTCGGCCAACCGGCCAACGGCACGGTGCAAACCACGCCCGCCGGTGTCTTTATGTACCAGCCCAAGGCGAACGCCACCGGTCTACGCGGGATGGATAAGTTTACGTTCGAAGCGCGTGATGCACGTGGGCGTAGCTCGACCGGGACAATTACGATTCTTAATAAGGGCGAGTGGCGCATTATGCCGCTCGGTGATTCGATTACCGCAGGAAAAATGGCGAATGATTTGCCTACTATCGGCACGCGTATCGGCTATCGACGGAAGCTCTACCGGGATATGCATGCCTTGAGTAGTACCGTGGTTTTTGTCGGCAGCAAAGTTGACGGCGAGGTCACCGATGCCGATTACGAATTTTACAAAAATCACCAGGGTATTGACGGTGGATGTGCCAAAGCTCCGTGCTTCATCGACGGGAAGTCTATGGATACGATAGATGTAAATATTATTAACTGGCTCAGCGCTACGCCGGCCGATGTCATTTTGCTTCACATCGGTACCAATGATCTCGGTAACCTTGATGCGACCGGCGTTGCCGGGCGAGTTGACGGTGTAAGAGTCGCTTTAGATAAGATTGATGAGTGGCAAAAAGCAAATCACCCGATGACGGTGTTTCTCGCCAGAATTATTGGTGATGTGCCGGGCTTTTCATCGGACCGGCCGGTTGCTGATTTCAATAACCAAGTCGCCGCGATGGTGGCTAACCGCGGATCTAAAGGCCCTAGTGTCTTGTTGGTCGATATGTATGCGGGTGCCGGTATCAATTATGGCTCCGGCACACCCCCCACTGGCGACATGTCCGACAATTATCACCCGAATGAAGTTGGCTACGAAAAAATGGCCAACAAATGGAAAGCGGATTTAACCAATACGAGCAACGTCGGCCCGAAATATCTCGGGTTGCCGACCTGCCCTTAAGACGACGTCTATGACGCGCGCGATAACTTGGAGGAGTACTTATGGCGTTTGAACTTCTCGATCGTTCTATTCATTTGCCGACAACGACGGCACAGCTGACGCAACGTACCGGTAGCACGCACGATGACTGGCTGATGACTGATGCCGAACGCGGTACATTGCAAACGCTCGTGCGCAATCTCAAACCGCAATGCGCCATCGAGGTCGGCGTTTATCGCGCCGGCAGTTTGGCTATTCTCTCCGCCAACGCTGCTAAGGTATATGCGCTCGACATCGATCCTTCGTGCGCCGAGCGTTATGCGCCGCAATTTCCTAACGTCGAGTTCGTCATCGGCGACTCCGGTGTGGAACTACCGGCGTTGCTCGATCGTCTTCAAACCACCGGTGCGCCGCTCGATTTCATCTTGATCGACGCCGATCACAGCGAAGATGGTGTCCGGCGCGATATCGAAAGCGTTTTACGGTATCGACCCAAGCGCCCGCTTTACGTCGTGATGCACGACAGTTTCAATCCGGGCTGCCGACGCGGTATGAAGCGAGCGAAATGGGCGGCGAATCCGCACGTGCACCATGTCGAGCTTGATTTCGTTCCCGGCCGTTTCGTCACGCGCGAGAAGCCGGGTCAGTTTCGGCAAATGTGGTGTGGCTTGGCACTCGCTATTTTGTTACCGGAAGAACGGCGCGGCGAATTAACGTTGCACGAGAACGAGGGGTTGTTGTTCCAATCGACGCTGCGTCAGTCGGCCTATCGATACCACAAATGGTGGAACCCGATGTATATGCGCAAGCAGTTTCGGCCGACGGTGGCGCGGATGTTGAAAGAGCATGCGCCGGGACTGTACGGTTCTTTAAAGCGGCGCATGGCGGGAACGGCGACGGGCACCAGCTAGTTGTCGTAACCCGGCCCTTTCACCGCAGAAGGGGCCGGTTCCAGAGGTTCAGCCGTCTATACTCCTCCAGTAGACTGCAACGGTCTGTTGGGTCTCACAACAATAGGAGGCGCGATGGTCGGCTTGATCGTTCTTGTTGTTATTGCGGCGCTGCTTTTCTTTGTCATCAGTCTGTTCAATCGTCTCGTTACGCTGCGCAATCGTGTTAAGAACGCCTTCGCCCAGATCGATGTGCAGCTAACGCGCCGGTACGATTTGATCCCCAATCTAGTCGAGACCGCCAAGGGTTACATGAAGCACGAGCGGCAAACGCTCGAGGCGGTCATTGCCGCCAGGAATTCGGCGGTGGCGGCGTTGAAGACGGCAGTGGCGGATCCGACCAGTAGCGATGCAGTCAAGCAATTGAGCGGTGCCGAAGGGGCATTGACCGGGGTGCTCGGGCGGTTGATGGCGGTGGCCGAGGCGTATCCGGACCTCAAGGCCAATCAGAACATGATGCAGTTGTCGGAAGAGTTGACCAGCACCGAGAACCGCGTTGCCTTCGCGCGGCAGGCGTATAACGATTCGGTGATGGAATACAACAACGCGCGCGAGATGTTTCCCAGTTCAGTGATTGCCAACACCTTTCAATTCACGCCGGCGACGATGCTCGAGATCGAAGACGTCGCCAAGCGCGCGGTGCCGAAAGTGGCGTTTTAACGAGACGGCGGTTGCTACGGGCACATGCCCATGAATTTTTTCGAGCAGCAGCAGCACGCCCGTCACCGCACGACGATTTTTCTTTTGTTATTCGTGCTCGCAGCGACGGCGGTTGTCATCGCCGCTGACGTGGCGATTCTCTTCACGCTCTACATTTGGGACGACACGCAATCCGTTCCAAAAATCGTCATGCCTTTCGGCGCCTGGGTGCGCGACCATCCGCGGACATTGCTCTGGACGACATTCGCGGTGGGTAGTTTCGTCGCCGGTGCGGTGGTTTGGCGCATGGCGGCATTAACGAGCGGTGGCGGTGGGGTCGCGCGCAGTTTGGGGGGGACGCTGGTCGACCCATCGACGCATGAGCCGTCGTATCAGCTGTTGCTGAACGTCGTCGAGGAGATGGCGCTAGCCGCCGGCCTGCCGGTGCCGCAGATTTACGTCCTCGAACAGGAAGATGGGATCAACGCTTTCGCCGCCGGCTTTCGCCCGACCGACGCTGCCATCGCCGTCACCCGCGGCGCGTTGGTACGGCTGAACCGAGACGAGTTGCAGGGCGTCATCGGTCATGAGTTCAGCCATATCCTCAATGGCGATACGCGTCTCAATACCCAACTCATCGGCGTGTTATATGGAATCATGGTCATCGGTCTAGTCGGCCGGTTTATTCTCCGCGGGGCCAGTGAGTCCAGCGACGTTCGGTTTGGGGTAGTGGCGCTGGCGCCGGGCATCGCGCTTACTGTGATCGGTTATCTCGGCCTTTTTTTGGGGCGCCTGATTCAGACGGCGGTATCGCGTTCGCGCGAATGGTTAGCCGATGCTTCGGCGGTGCAATTTACCCGCCATCCAGATGGTTTAGCGGGAGCGTTGAAGAAAATTGCGGCAACACCGTTTCAGGGCACTTTACGGCATGCCAATGTCGACGAAGTCGGTCACATGTTGATCGCCGACGGCCGCAAAATGTTCGACCAATTCTTCGCCACGCATCCGCCGTTGCTGAGCCGCATCAAGGCGATCGATCGGCATTTCGATCCCGCCGAAATCGGGCGCATCAAATTGTCGCCGGTGGTAATAGAGGCGCCGCGCGCGGCATTGTTGGTGGTGCCACCGATCACATCGATCCTGTCGCCGGCGTCGGTCATCGCCAGCATGGGCCATCCGACGGAAGCGCAGTGGCAGGCGGCCATGCAAAACCAAGCAGCGATACCGGAGTCCCTGCGTCGCGCCGCGCATTCGCAAGCGTATGCGCCGAGCCTGGCGTTGGCATTGGCGCTGAACCGAGAGGCCGGCGAGCGCGCGCGAGAAATCGCGCGGCTGCGGCAGCAACTGCCGGACGCGTTGCGTCCGCATCTGGAAGCGGTCGTCGCCATGACCGACGCCTGCCCACCGCAGTCGCGATTGTTATTGCTCGAGCTTGTCTTTCCGACATTGCGGCAACGCTCACGTGCCGAGTTGCAAACCCTGATCGCGGCGATCGACGAGATCAGTCGCATGGATGGGCGCTTCGATTTTCTCGATTACGCCTTTGTACGGCTGATGCGGTTGCAATTGCTGGAAGCCGCAACGCCGCCGTCAGCTAGTATGGGTGCATTGTTAAAACTAAAGGCCGTGCGCAATGAGGTTGGTATTTTGTTTGCCCTGGTCGCGCGCGCCGGCAGCACCGACAAATTTACGGCACATCGTGCCTACGACGCTGGCATCGGGCCGCTGTTTGGGGCGGATGTCCCGGTATACGATCCGCCGGATCCTTGGGTTGCGCCGCTCGATCGCGCGTTAACGCGGCTAGATGCAGTAACACCACTTTCCAAGCAGGCGCTGATAGAAGCGCTGGTGGCGACGATTCTGCATGATCGGCAGATCAGTTTGGGTGAGGTGGAATTGCTGCGGGTGATCTGTGCGAGCTTGCATTGTCCGTTGCCGCCGTTGTCGGTGATGGATAATGCGGGGGGTGGCGGTGCCAAGCCGATGGTCAGTAGCGGAGGGATTTAGCGCGGGTCGAGTGGTTTTTCTCTTGCTGCTGTCCGGCGTCCCAACCTGTCGAAATTCTTCAGACATATCAGATCACGTCTCCCTCTCCCCTTGCGGGAGAGGGAACAAGGGAGAGGGGGAGGCAAATGGATCTGTATTAATCCCCCTCTCCCCCGGCCCCTCTCCCGCAAGGGGAGAGGCTTACGGCCGACGTTCGCGTCGTAGATTTTTCTCCAGCCGCAACGCATCCGTCCCGTCCTCATAAAACCCCGGAAGCCGCTGCCGCCGCTGATAGCCAAGCTTGCGATAGAGTGCGATCGCCGCGCGATTGTCCAGGCGCACTTCGAGATACAGTCGCTCACGCCCGCGTCGGCGCGCCGATTTCTCCGCCAGCGCCAACAACGTCTGGGCGATGCCGCGGCCACGGGCGGCGGGGGCGACAACTAGCGAGTAGATACGCGCGCGCTTCGAGTCGGCGCGATACAGCACGGCGATGTTGGCAACCAGGTGGTCGCCGAGGACGCCGATCCAGACGTCGGCGTGGGCGCGCAGGAGCAGGTGTTGGAAGCTGCGGCGACTGAGGCGGTCGGTGGGAAAGACGCGCTCCAACTCCAGGAGCGCGTCGATATCGCTGAGCCGAGCGCGGCGCAGCGTAAACCTCGGCATGCTCAGCTCGCCGGATTGTGCCGCAGCATGACCTTCTCGCCGAACAGCGCCGGGCGGTAGCTCATCTTTACCCGCCGCAGGTTTTCGAGGCCAAGGTCGTCGCCGACGTTGATGTAGGTACAGCTGCGGAAGGTCTTGGCGTATTCGCGGAACAGGTACTGCGCCGATCCCGGGATGGCGAAGTTGGTCTTCTCGACCAGAACATTGCCGACGTCGGGCGTGATGTGGTCGCCGAAGGTGAAGCCTTCGAGCTTGCCGCTGATGATGAGGCAGAGGCCGGAAAGCTTGAGGGTGTCGTAGTGCTCTAACGCGCGCTCGATAGCGCGGCGCTCTTGCTCGACCGTATAGAAGAAGTCGGCGATGGCGTCGGCGCTCAAGTATTTGAGCCGGTTGCGCAGCCAGGTATCGATCAGCCCGCGGATACCGTCCCAATGCTGCGGTCCCAAGATCTCCATATGGTGGTCTGGGTAGGTGCGACGGAATTGGTTGATTTCGCTGCGCTTGGTCTTGTAGGCATTGCCCTTTAGCTCGATCAAGTCTTCGGTCCGGTAGATGTAGTCCGGCAAGCTGCGCTCGATCAACCAGCGCTCGCTGTCGAGCTGTTGAGTAAATTCGGGATAGACGAACTCAACCAGGCTTAAGTATGGGCTCGGGTTGTAGTGGTCCATGATCTCGAAGCAGGCCGACAGCGCCGCCGCCTGACGGTCTGGCGCGCCGAGGGGCGGCAACAACAGGGTCAGGCACTGTCCGTTCAGGCTGAACAGGCAGAAGCAATCTTCGATGATCTGGTAGAAGCCGCTTTTCTGCGACAGCCAAATGATGTTGTTGGCGAAGGTGTAATCGGAGAGCGGGGCAGCGACCGACCGGGCGTAGCGGTCGAACGTCGGTTTGGCTTCGATAGTGAAAGGGTAGAGCTTGTGTCCTTCGATGGACAAATAGTGACGCGGAAACGTCGGCGCCAGCAGTTCCGCTGTCGGCGCGGCTGGGGTTGGGGCACGCTCAATTCGGGCAAGCGTGCCCACGCTAGTTTGCGGAGGTTCTTCGGTTTGGCTGAGCATCAGGGACTCCTTGTAGGGTGCTCTGGGTTGACGTCCGCCCACGCGCCGCCGCCGGCGGTTGCCGTCGCTGACATCGGGGAGGACAAATTGGGTCGAGGGTTCACGCGGACGCTGGCGATCCTGGCGTAGGCGCAGCGGTAACGGCCGGTAAACCGCTAAGGTTTTGCAAAGGGAAAAGAAGGGCTGGCAGCTTATCGCTACCGAGGACGGGACTGCAGTCGATGAAGGCTAACACGGATGCTTATGTTGATCGGCTTTATAGCAGATGAAAATGAGGTCGACAACGTAGAAATGAAATTTGTCGGCGAGTCGTCGTCACCTGACGTTGATGATGTCGCGCCGACTTGAAAGTTGGTCATCGTGGGAGCATTGAGCGAACCAGGGAGAGCGATCAACGTTCGTCTCGTTTAACAAGGCATCCTGCTGTTCCCGGGAACGGGGAGGGTAAGGGAGTCTGCAAGAGCATCGGCGCGGGGCAGGTTATCGCGCCCGGGTCGATCATGCCTCTGTACTAACCCTCTCTTTTCAAAGGAAGGCGAATCGAGAGACGGAGTTACACTACAAACGTTTTTCACGAGGCATAACGAAGTATGGAAATTCACGGAACAACCATTTTGTCGGTCCGTCGAAACGGACGAGTAGTGATCGGCGGTGATGGCCAAGTGTCGCTCGGCAATACCGTCATGAAAGCGAATGCGCGCAAGGTTCGGCGTTTATACAAGGATCAAGTATTGGCCGGCTTCGCCGGTGGCACGGCCGACGCGTTCACGTTGTTCGAGCGATTCGAAGCCAAGCTGGAAAAACATCAGGGTCATCTGGCGCGGTCGGCGGTCGAGCTGGCGAAGGATTGGCGTACCGACCGGCTGTTGCGGCGGCTGGAGGCGATGTTGATCGTCGCCGACCGCACCGCGTCGCTCATCATTTCCGGGCAGGGTGACGTGGTCGAGCCTGAGGCCGGCCTGCTCGCCATCGGCTCCGGCGGACCGTACGCCCAAGCCGCCGCCCGTGCCTTGCTCGAACACAGCGAGCTCGATGCCCGCGCCATTGTCGAGCACGCGCTCGGCATTGCCGCCGACATTTGCATCTATACCAACCGCAACCTGACGATCGAGGAGTTAACAATTTAGTATGAGTGAGATGACCCCCCGCGAGATCGTCCAAGAGCTCGACAAGCACATCATCGGTCAGGCCGCCGCCAAGCGCGCGGTTTCCATCGCCCTGCGTAACCGCTGGCGGCGCATGCAGGTGACCGACGAGGAGCTACGCAACGAGATCACCCCGAAAAATATTCTGATGATCGGCCCGACCGGCGTCGGCAAGACTGAAATCGCCCGCCGGTTGGCGCGGTTGGCGAACGCGCCGTTCATTAAGGTCGAGGCCACCAAGTTCACCGAGGTCGGCTATGTCGGCCGCGACGTCGATTCCATTATTCGCGATTTGGTCGAGGCCGCGGTCAAGCTGATCCGGGTCTCCGACATGGAGAAGGTGCGTACCCGCGCCGAGGACGCTGCTGAGGATCGGATCCTCGACATCCTTGTGCCGCCGTCACGCGAAATGGGTTTTGCCGCCGGCGAGGCGCGTGCCACCGACGACGGTCCGGCACGGCAGCGTTTTCGTAAGAAGCTGCGCGAGGGCGAGATCGACGAGCAGGAGATCGAAGTCGAGGTCAGCACGCCCGGCATGGGTGTCGAGATCTTCGCACCGCCCGGCATGGAAGAGATGACCAGCCAGCTGCAAAGCATGTTCCAGAACTTAGGCGGCCGCCGTACGCGCCCGCGCAAGGTGAAGGTCAAGGATGCCAAGAAGCTGTTGACCGAGGAAGAAGCGGCGCGTTTGCTCAATGAAGACGATATCAAGCTGCGGGCGGTGCAGCGTGTTGAGCAGCATGGCATCGTCTTTATCGACGAAATCGACAAGATTGCCGGCCGCTCGGAAACGCAGGGCCCGGATGTCTCGCGCGAAGGCGTGCAACGCGATCTGCTGCCACTGGTGGAGGGCAGCACGGTATCGACCAAGTACGGCATGGTTCGTACCGATCACATCTTGTTCATCGCCTCCGGCGCGTTCCACATGGCGAAGCCGTCGGATTTGATTCCCGAGTTGCAGGGCCGTCTGCCGATCCGCGTCGAGTTGACGGCGCTCAACGCCGAAGACTTCGTCCGCATTCTGACCGAGCCCGATGCGGCGTTAACGGAGCAATACTCGGCGTTGCTTGCTACCGAAGGGCTCAAACTCGAGTTCACGCCCGACGGCGTGCGCCGCATCGCCGAAGTGGCGTTCGAGGTGAACGAGCGTACCGAGAACATCGGCGCGCGTCGGTTGCATACGGTGATGGAGCGGTTGCTGGAGACGATTTCGTTCGAGGCGGCTGATCGTAGTGGTCAGTCCATGGCGATCGACTCGGCTTACGTCAATCAGCACCTCGCGAGCTTGGTGAAGAACGAAGATTTAGCGCGGTACATCTTGTAGAAATAAGCGCCGGCGGCCGCCCACCGCGACGGGTTAACCGCAGATCCGTTGCGCCCTGTTCCGCCGGCAGGCGCGCACCTATTTATTTCTTACAAAGCACCCACTCGCCGATCGATCGGCGAGTGGGATGTAAAAATTAAGAAAAGGGGGTAGCGAGATGAAACCCGCCCGGTGACATCGGCTGACGAGGGCTGGCCGGTAATGACGAAGGCGCAGGATCATAGAAAATTTTGCACCGGCATCGATTGTTCACCACCCATCTAGGTAATCGAACCGTCAATCCGTTACCCCCTGTTCGAGCGGCACGCGAGTTTCTACCTTCGGCCCAGCGCGTATCGCAATACGACGGCTGAACCGTCCAGCGACCGCACATAACAATAAGTCACCTGGGAGGTGTTCGGTATGGAATCGATCAAGGTTTGTTTCGTCCTCGTCGTTTTTGCATCGTTGCTGTCGTTGGGCGGCTGTGGCGGCGGCGACAGCACCGGCGAACCGATCGTCAGTGACCCGCCGAACGTTGACTACCCGCTCAACGTCACGGTCAACGGCGCGGGTGCGGTAACCAGCACACCCGGAGGAATCAATTGCGGCACGAGTTGCAGCAGTTCGTATGCAGCGGGAAGCGCGATCACCCTGACAGCGACGCCAAGCTCAGGCTACCTCTTCGGCGGCTGGAGCGGTGCCTGCTTGGGCACCGGCAACTGCAGCCTGTCGATGAATGCGGCTAAAACCGTCACGGCGACGTTCGTCAACGCGAGCACCGGCGCTACCATCACCATCACCCCGAGCGACGAGACCACTGGGGTCGTGACTGATTCGAGAGGTATCACCACCAACAATCTGATCAAGAAGATCGAGGCCGCGAACCCGGGTGATACCGTCCTGATCTCGCCAGGCACATATCACTCACGGTTACATCTGACGAAGAATGGCACCGCTGGCTACCCGATCTTCATCAAGGCGCTGGATCCGTCGAATCGGCCGGTGTTCGACTACACCGGTAAGAACGTCAGCGACTGGCCCGGCAGCGAAGGTCCTGCCTCCTACAATAGCAATTCGGCACGCGCGGCGTGGTTGATCGGTTCGTGCGGTGTCTATAACCCTATCAACGGTCAGTGTCAGTGGGTCGGTGGCACGTATTACACGATCGATGGCATCGTGATTCAAGGTGCGCGCCATGATGCAGTCGACAGCACCGGTGGCATTCGCTACGGCGGTGCAGATCACCTCACGGTCCGCCATTGCCGCTTCTACGACAACAGCATGGGCATTATGGGCGGCGGTACCTGGACCTTAATTGAATACACGGAGTTCGACAGCAACGGGGTGCAGGGTACGGATCAATCGCACAATCTGTACATATTCGGTGGCGATAACTTCACGTTGCAGTATTCCTATTCGCACGATTCCGTCGGGGGGCAGAACTTTCATATCCGCGCGCGCAACGCCACCGTGGCGTACAGCTGGTTCGAGAATGCGGGGGATTATGAGGGTGACATGATGACCGATAGCGCGGCCTACGATCCGAACTACGACGGCACGCAGGCGCTGCTGTTCATCGGTAACGTGGTTATCCAGAATCCGAATCCCGGGAATCAGACGAAGCTGATCACGATGTATAACGACACCGGTGCCACCATCAACATGTCGATGACGGTGCTGTGGAATACGTTTATCTTCAAAGACGCCGGCAGTAACGGCGGTAACGGCTCGGGCGTGATTCAACTCGGCAACGCCTCGATGGTGAGTTCGACCCTCACGTTCTCCAACAACGTCGTGGGCGGGGTCAATTATCGCAAGGCGTACGTAGTAAGTGCGCCGGGGACGGCGAACTACACCGTCACGGGGTCAAATAACTTCATGCTGACCGGATCCACGGTCGGTGTGCTGACCGGCACCGTGTTTGCCGCGAACGCGATGTTCACCAGCCCCGCGACCGGCGATTACACGTTGGCCGCCGGCAGCGCCGCACGCGACGCCGCGAATACCTCGGTTACGCCGCAACCGACCGCTCAATACCGTGCCACCGTCGGCGTTTCCGCGCGTACGGCGGTGACGGATATGGGGGCGGTGCAGCACTGATGATCTCGGTGGACGTCAACGGCTAACGCAGACTGGAGCGACGTTCGAGAAAAGGCCGCTGTTGCGGCCTTTTCCGTCTTACGTTGAGTCGTGCGTAGCGCGTTCGGCTCGCTTCCCTCTCCCGCGTAGGCGGGAGAGGGAAGCGTAGGGTCAAGAAGCGTAGGGTCAGGTCTTGCAATGAAATATCTCCCTTGCTAGCACTACAGCACCGTGAGTCGGGCCGTAGGGCCGTGGGCAAGGCGGTGTTTTATTGCAAGACCTGACCCTGCTTGCGGCGCAGATTTTGCTATGACAACCCTCAGGGTCAGACGGCAATTTCTCCACGCCTAAACATCTGTGGTGTAATCTTCGAGCGAGACGACACAAAGAGTGCGTCGGCGCCGAGCTAAGCGCGCCGGAGTCAGGCAAGTCCCCTTTAGCGGCGCTTGGGTCGTTGTTGTGTCGCCATGTTTCTTTCTTCCGATATCAATGCCGCCCAGTTTGTACGACTCTTTTCTTTAAGTAACTCTTCGAGTGTGTAACGTTTCTTTGCTTCGTTGTTCGCGCTTTTGTCCGTATTCTTCGAGTCACTCATTTTGATTTCCCCTTTTTGGTTGTTGCGAGACGAAATTCAGCGAGTTCTTCGTCGGTTAGCAACGCCACATCAGGATCTTTGTCCGCTTGTTCGGCAATTTGTTTTTCCGAGGTATTTTGTACCCGGCGGCTATCCGTGCGACTTTTCATCTTTTTTATTTCATCGAGCGTGTAAGTGACGATATGTTCTTTGCGTTTGGTCATGACACATCTCCTACCATGAATGTATAACTATCGTACTGCGCGCGTTCTTTTGCACTCGCCTTTCGCATCGAGATAATTCGGATGACTTCTTGATCCCCGTCGCGGATTCTCTCGGTGTAGACGACCAGATAAATATTGAAGTTGACTTGGCCTATCGTTTGCATCCGTGTTTCGTCGTAATCAACTCGGCTGTCTTCCCGCTCCTGTCGCCGTGGATCCAGCCATACTAATGCCGCATCTCTAAAGTCTATGTTCCGTTCCCGGAGAGTTTTTTCGCGTTTGTCCTCATCCCATTCAAACAGCATGCCTGCTTCCTCCCTTTTTTTAGTCCAATCGACGGATTGAACGTCGGAAGCGAGGATATCGCCGACTCAACAAACACGCTAGGGGAAGGTTGCTAAGAGAAAATCCGCACAAAAAATCGGGGCCAGGTTGGAATGGCTCTTAACTTAAGGGAACCTCTAAAAATCCCCCCCATGGGTCAAGCGAATTAGGGGTCAAGCGAATTAGGGGTCAAGCGAATTAGGGGTCAAGCGAATTAGGGGTCAAGCGAATTAGGGGTCAAGCGAATTAGGGGTCAAGCGAATTAGGGGTCAAGCGAATTAGGGGTCAGGTCTTGCAATGAAACATCTCCCTTGCTAGCACTACAGCACCGTGAGTCGGGCTGAGGGCAAGGCGGTGTTTCATTGCAAGACCTGACCCTGCTTGCGTGTGCGTGTGACTGCTTGCGTGTGACCCTGCTTGCGGGGTTAAGTTATCTTAGCGGCGATGACTCTTAACCGTTATTCGCTTGGATGAGAAGCCGTCGACGGTTAAGGTGCGTGTATTGCGCCTCGCAAAAAGCGGCGAAGAATGTCCTGCTTTATTAGAAAACAGGCGCAGCACAAATTTGGCGGAAGGCTCGACTTAACTACGTGGTCGCGTCGGATTCGATGTCTATTGAGCTCGGCATCGGCATAGTGGGGAACGATGTTGTTCCTTCGAACGGAAAAATAAACGTCGACGTTAACGGCGATGGTTCGCCCGACCAATTCACACAGTGTTCAACGACGGAAGGGGTTTCATTCAACTTGTGGGCGAAGTCGGCTTACGAAGGTAAACCGCTGTGGTCAGGTTATTACTACATCGGTTATGACACCGAAGCGAATTGTCCGTGAAAGACAACTCCCCGCCAGCCGAGCGGAGGAGGTTCGAGTCTCGGTTACTCCAACGATTGCCAATCGAAGTATCCGATCATCATTTCATCGGTGGTTTGCTCGCCGAACGGAACGTTGCGCGTCGGATCCGGGTTCGCCGGGTTGTCGGGGCTGTTGTCGAACCAGCCGGTCGCAGTCAGCTTCGCACCCGCCGGCACGTCGATCGGCGTGCGCGGAACGTAGCGCAGTTGCCAGTTGAAATCGTAGCGCGGGATATCCAGCAAGATTTGTTCTTTACCCTCCGGATAGACGATCTGGTACCGGAACGCTTTTCCGCGGACGTGCATATGCGGCAGGAAGCTCAGGATGCGCCCGCGCGTTTTGAATTCGTAAACGCCGCTGACCGGGTAGTTAGGATTCCCCGCCGGGATCAAAAATTCGGCATTGACCGCCGATGCGGCGTGTACTTCGACGTCGGGTTGGCCGGCGACGAATTTCAAGCCGAGGCTCAGCTGATCGGCGCCGCCGACACCGTTCGGCGTGTAGTGAATTTGAAATAGCAGCTCGGTGCCTTTGGGCAATCGTTTAGCAACGCCCAGTGGAAAAATAACGGTGCTTTGGCCGGGCACACGCGCTGCGAAATAGCCGGTTCGCCCACCCATGTCCGGAAGCTTGTGCGAGTGGTCCTGGCTGTGAGGGTTGAAGCCATCGTTAATGAAGACGAGCACATGGTGCACCACTTCCGGCCGGGTATGGCGGATCTCGAGCGCGCTTACCCACTTGTCCTCGGTGAGTCGAGTCTTCACCGTGACGTACTGATAGGGCACGACGCCTTCCGTCGGCACATCGAACGACGGTGGTGTGAGCACCAGGTCCGGCTCGCCGATCGTCCAGCCCGTCGGCCAGTGATGCGGTAGTGGCGCGTCGGCCGGATCGCCCTTGGGCATACCCGCTTGGATCCAGCCGAGCAGCGCCGCGCGGTCACGTGCGGTCAGGCTACGATCGTTCTGCCATTCGCCGTGGGTCGAGCTGGCGAACCATGGCGGCATGATTTTATTTTCGACGGCGTACTTGATCATCGGCGCGTGCCCTTTGACGTCGTCGTACGTCATCAGCTCGAACGGGCCGGCCTCGCCTTGGCGATGACACGCTTGGCAATTCGTCTGTAACAACCGCGAGATACGATTGTGAAACGTCACATGGGTCTCAGGCGCGGTCGACGGCTCGAGACCGATAGCGCAACCCGGTGCGGACAAGGCGGGGATGGCGACGCTTTCGTCGTCGACCACGGCATCGAGCGCGTCGTGTAAATAGCGATAACGCGGTTGCGCGAGCGCGTAGCCGAGACCGTATTGATCGCTGATCGGCCCCCGGTAAACGAGCGTGCGTGCCCGATCGAGCACGAACACGTCGGTCGAGCTCTGCGCGTCGAGTGCTTGCGCTATGCCATGTTTCAGGTCCGGTAGATAGCGCGCCGTCAGGCCCAGTGCTTTCGTTGTTTGTCGCAGGTGCTCCAGTGTTTCGAGCTTGTTGGTGTTGACCAGTAGAAACGCCACCCCGCGCGGACCGTATTCCCGTTCTAGTGCCGTTAGCGCCGGCGCAAATTTGCGACCCACCGGACAGTCGACTAGGTTCATGGCGATGACCAGCGCCTTCGCTGTGTGGTAGTCCGAGAGCCGGCCCTTTTTTCCATCAAGATCGATGAAGTTGATATCGGCGACACGCTCGCCAACACGGAACGCCGCAGCGCGGATCGGTTGCGGGCCGAGCTTGGCGAGGTTCGGACCCTCAGCAGGTACCGTGGGGCTCGGTTTTTGGCCGGCCATCACGATGAACAGAACAATAAAGAGGATCGCTAACGATCCTATCGCCAAGAGGATTGGCCTAACGATGCGCACTCCCTTCATAGATGAGTAGAACGTCCGGATCTTAATGTATGGATTTTAGCTATCGTGCAACGGCTAGCCGTAAGCCGCAACTAAACGTTAGTACCATTGGGTTCGTTGACGGCGGCATTGACCGAGACCGCTTGTCCTGTAAGCGGTCGCCACCATCGGTTCGCGCTGGTTCGGCACAGCGGCCGTTCTTACTCTCTCGCTAACAATAAATAACTAAGGGAGATCGGACGATGGATTTGTTCGTGCCGCGTATTTCGTTTCGTGCTGTGTGCTTGCTGATGTCGGTGTTGCTCGTCGGTTGTGGCGGCGATGACGGCAGCAGCTCCAATCTATCCGATCCGCGCTACACGCTAACTGTATCCACTAACGGTGGCACGGTAGTATCCACGCCCAGCGGTCTCGATTGCAATTCCGAGTGCAGCGCCTCGTTCGCCGCCGGTACCTCCGTCACCCTCAACGCTTCGGTTGTCAGCATCGGCACGGTGCAATTCAGTTGGACCGGCGATTGTGCCGGTGCCGGCGCATCGTGCACCATGACGATGGATGCAGCTAAGAGCGTGGCGCTGCACATTGCTGTGGTCGATCCGGTCGCTTCGAATGGTGGGCCGCAACTCTTGTTTAGCGATCTCGTATCCGGTCCCGCTATCGGTAATTCGGAAAGGATGCCGTTCGCCGCGTAGCCATTACGCGGCCGCAGTTGTATGCAGAGACCGCAAGTGGCGTGACACATCCAGCGTGGAGCGCTCATGCATTAGATGAATCGGGTCATGAGTTGGCAATGGTCAGCGAAGCGCTAACGCGAAGCTTTTCTACTGTGCCAGCGCAAACGTATCCACTCGCGGCAGTCGGATTTCAAGGCATCAGTGGCGTTCGTTTCGATTCCGACTTTCGGCTTAACGGGGTGCCGTTCGCGGCTTTTTCATCGGTATTAATCGAACGTATTTCCATTACGCCATTCGCCGAGCGCTAACTCGCAAAAATGACGAAGATGGTGAAGGGGTCCTTCTGCCGGGAGTTCTGGCTTGGTCGTTCGCGGCATTTCGAACGCCAAGGATTCTTGGGGGATGGGTGGAAGCAGAAGGCTGTACTAGGGGTCCGGGGAGTAGCGGTCCAATGAATCGACACACGAATGGGTTAACGATCCTACCCGTCGCCGACGCGATCCTTGATTAATCAGCACAAGAGATCACGGCGCTGCTCGTCGCCCCTCGCCGATAAACCGAAGTCGTCGATTTATGTTGAGATCAACTATTTCTGTGTAATGCTCGTCGGAGTGCGTGGTTGTCGCACTCAAAACGCACGAACCATTTCAAGCGGTAAAAATAACGAACGGTGTTCCGCATCGAGCACGATAAATCCGTGATGCTTATAAAACGCCATCGCTTCCTCATCTTTCGCATCGACGAGCAGAGCGTACGCCGCGATGTCAGCGCGTGCCGTCCGTGCCAGCGCATCGGCCAACAACGCTGCACCCAATCCCTGGCCTCGATGTTGCTGGTCGACCGCCAACCGGCCCATGCGCGCCACCGGCACGGTGGGGTAACGGGGTAACTTGCGTTGGAGCTTCGGCGGCAAGTCCGTCAACAGCACGTCGGCAGCAGCCAACGTGTAATAACCGACCACACCGTTATCAGGCGCCAACGCCACAAAGCACGCCGTGTAATGGCGACGTATGTCCTGCGTGACCTGCTCATGAAAATAACGATCGAGTGGGGTACTGCCGCTGTTGAACACCTTCCGGTCGTGCGCCGTGTCGAGGGCGGCAATCCGATACCGCGTTGCCGTCATTCCGAAAGCAGTCGCCGACGGTGTGCGAACGCGCGCTTGAGCGCGGCATTGGGGGCAGGCGGAGAGAGCAAGGCACGGACGAAGTTCGCCTGATTTTCCCGCGAGATCCGCACGATACTCTCCGCCTCGATCGCGCGTACGGCCGCCTCTCGCATGGCGTCGGTTACGAAATCGCTAACCGTACGGCCCTGCAACTGCGCCGCGCGCTTGATCAAATCGCGCAACTCATCGCTGATTCGCGCCTCAAGGCGCGCGCTGGCACGGGAGTTTGTTGACGCGGTCATTTTGGAATCTCGGAAGATTTCATTATCGATAATGAAATATGTACGGCAAAATGCCGTACATGTCAAGTTGGGCATTTTAAACCGTCGTGGCTGGCCCCCAACGACCGCTATTATGCCAAGCCCCTGATTTGGCACACCTTGAACGCGCAAGACCTGTTTATGGTCAGCCGCCATAACAAGACCGTCAAAAAGAAAAAGATCGAGGTGCTGGCGAAAACCCGCACGCCCACGCTTTCCGTTGACGATTGGATCGTTGATATGGGCGGCAGCCAATACGGTACGGCGCCGGTGCGATTGCGCTGGACACATGCTTGGAATGGGGAGTTCGACATCATCCTTGTCACCAATGTGCTCGATCCCGCGGTGTTGTCGCCGCGACAGCTGCTGCAACTGTATCGACGCCACTGGAGCGTGGAGCGAATGTACTTGGCGATGAAGGACGTGCTGGAATTAAACCCTCTTTATAATTGTTCACCGGCGGCGGTCGGCCAGCAGGTCTATGCCACGGCGATTCTCTACAATACGCTCAGAGCCTCACAAGCCAAGATCGCGCAAACCGCCGGTATTGCCCCCGAGGCGCTCTCCGTCGATAAGCTCTTCCCCACCTTGACCACTATATCAAGGCGACGTATATCGCCGCCGGGGTCGAGGAGGCGATCGGGGAATTGCGCACGGCCGATCCCATCGATCCGAATTCAACATCGAAGCCTGCGGATTTGCATCCGCGATCATTTACTGGAAAAACGCAACGAGCAGCGACGTCGGCGACGCTTTTGCAAAGGCCGTGCACGGGCGACGTCCTACAATAAAATACCGGGAGCGAAGAAGCTGCTGAGGAATTAACTTAGCGGCGATGCAGCTAAGAGCGTGGCGCTGCACATTGCTGTGGTCGATCCGGCCGCTTCGAATGGTGGGCCGCAACTCTTGTTTAGCGATCTCGTATCCGGTCCCGCTATCGGTAATTCGGACACGACCCACGGCGCCGGCGGTGCCATTGTCACGGTTTGGGGTCGTGGCCTCGGCAGCGCCCAGGGTGCGTCCACCATCACGATCGGCGGCGTGACGGCGCCGGTCTACGAATGGAAAAACGCCGCTGGCCCGGCGGCTGATATGTACAGTCGCCACGGCATGCAAATGATCTCCTTCCTCTTACCGAGCACCGTGGCAGCGGGAACACAACGGATCCAAGCGAACATCGCTGGTGTGCTGACGAATACGTTGCCGTTTAGCGTGCGGGCGGCCGGCAATATTTATTACGTCAAAACCACCGGCGCCGATACTAACAACGGTTCCTGGAGCGCGCCCTGGCGCACCCTCCCGAAGGCGATCGACAGCATGGCGAGCGGCGATATTATTTATGTCGGTGACGGCGTTACTGCAACGACGACTCATGATATTGGCGCGCACGGTTGTATCAACCTGAACCGCGACGGCACCGCCGATCTGCCACGCGCACTCGTGGCCTATCCCGGCGCAACCGTCAATGTTGGTGGTGTTGGCGCGACTTGCACGGCGGCGTTCAGCAACTACATCCGCCGCGGCAACGTCGATGGCCGCACCGAATATTGGGTCGTGTCGAAATTGCGCGCACTCGGTGTCGGCGGTGATCAGTCGGCATTACAGGCGTACACCGGTTATCGCTTAGTCGCTAATTACGTCTCCATGCCGCGACCGGACGACAACTGTCAAAGCGGCGCCATGACCGGCGAAGGTAACGATCTTGCGATTCTTGGCAATCAAATCACTAACACCGCGCGCGATAACCCGACCACGGTCAGCAAGTTGTGTCATTCGATGTATATCTCCGGCAAGCGCTCGTCGTCGCAGTTCGGTGATACCTGTGGCGGTATCCGTTGTCCGACGGAATCCAATCGTGAGATCGGCTGGAATTTACTGAACGATAACTACAACAACCGCGGCATCAACCTTTATAGTGAACAGGATCGCGCCGCGTTCATCGAGAACCACAAGGTCCACGATAATTACATCATCAATCATCGCGGCAACGGCATGTTGATCGGTTACTACGTTACCGGCGAGAACTGGTTCTATAACAATGTCCTGATCAACACCGGCCTTGGGCCGGAGTGGGCTGGTGGCGAAATCTCCGGTCACTACGCGATTCAGATCAACGGCGGTCACGAGTCAGGCCGGCCGACCACGCTGCATATTTGGAACAACACTATTTACGGCGGTGGCTATCCGGCAAACACGAGTTCAGCGGCGCTGACGTGGTTCAAGTGGGCCGATCTATCCGGCATTAGTGTCAATCTCGATTTCCGCAATAACGTCATCGTCAGTCCTAATGTGCCATACATGAACGCCGACGCCAGCCTGCCGGCGGTGGCGGCGCCTAACTTGTGGTTCGGTCAAAGCGCTGTGCCGGCATGGAATCCGGCCGGCATTGCTGGCGATCCGCTGTTCGCGAATCCCGCTGCCGGTAACGTACGGCTACTGGTAGGTAGTCCGGCAATTGATCGCGGTATTGCGACCCCGCTCACCTCGGATTTCGACGGTATATTCCGTCCGCAAGGCGCTGCGTTCGATCTCGGCGCGTTCGAATACCGCTAAGCAAACCGTCAACCGGCCATCAATTTTTGATGGCTGGTTGAGGCTCTTGAAATGATTTCCTCTATCCCCATTTTATTTCCCGTCGGCGGAGCAGCAGGGCCCGCAAGACGGGTAAAGCCCGCGGTCCAGTTGCTTCATGTCATTCATTCGAATCTGGATAGGAGGTATTGCTATGAACCGGCTAGTAACGGGTATTGAAGGCGCGCCGCTCGCGCGTTGGGGTTTCTTGGGCGATGACTTTGATCGCGTGTTCGAAGGATTCTTTCGGCCGATGCGCTCGGTCGAAGAAGCGACCAGCGAAAGTATTACGCCTGCCATGGATATCATCGAGCGCCAGAACGACTATGTCGTCCGTGCCGATTTGCCCGGCGTGCGCAAAGAAGCCATCAACATCACGCTTGAGAATGGTCTGTTGACCCTCACCGCCGAGCGCAAGCTCGACGAGACTCGTAAGGAAAGTGAGCAGGCGTTGCGTCTTGAGCGTCGCTACGGTCGCTTTGCCCGCAGTCTGCGGCTCGGTACACAGATCGACGAGACCGGCGTGAAGGCGAATTACCATGAGGGTGTGCTCGAGCTGGTGTTGCCGAAAGCCGAGCAAGCAAAGCCGCGTAAGATCTCGGTGGACGTCAACGGCTAAACGCCGTACGTTCAACCGATGTTCGAGAAAGGGCCGCGTATGCGGCCTTTTCTTTTGCTGGCGCTGCGTCGACGCGCACGCACATTAAGCACCGGCCAAGGCCGTCTCGCCTTTGCCGGCCGAATCAGGTAATTTTGTACTTGCCCGCAATAACGTAACGCCAATGAGCCAGAACCCAATTTCCGCTGCCGATCGCACCCGTATCCTAGCCGAGGCACTTCCTTACATCCGCCGTTTTCGTGGCAAGACTATCGTTGTCAAATACGGCGGCAACGCCATGACCGACGATACGTTGAAGCAGAGCTTCGCGCGCGACATCGTGTTGATGAAGTTAGTCGGTATCAATCCGGTAATTGTGCACGGCGGCGGTCCGCAGATCGGCCAACTGCTGGAGCGTATCGGTAAGAAGAGCGAGTTCGTGCAAGGCATGCGGGTCACCGATCGCGAGACCATGGATGTGGTGGAGATGGTGTTGGGCGGGTTGGTCAATAAAGAAATCGTCAACCTCATCAATCAGCACGGCGGCAAAGCCGTCGGCCTCACCGGCAAAGATGGCGGCCTCATTCGCGCACGCAAGATGCTGCTGCAACGCACCGCTGGCGAGTCGGCGGCCGGCGATCTGATCGACATCGGACTGGTCGGCGAAGTCGCCGGTATCGATCCGACCTTGGTGGCATTGCTCGATTCGGCCGAGTTCATTCCGGTAATTGCGCCGATTGGTGTCGGCGAAGACGGTGCGACCTACAATATCAACGCCGACGTTGTCGCCGGTAAGCTGGCGATTACGCTCAAGGCGGAAAAATTTATTCTGCTGACGAACACCACCGGCGTGCTCGACAAAGAAGGGAAACTGTTGACCGGTGTGACCGCGAAGCAAGTCAAAGCGTACATCAATGACGGCACTATCCACGGCGGCATGTTGCCGAAGGTGAACTACGCACTCGACGCTGTCAGCAGCGGCGTACGCTCGGCGCACATCATCGACGGCCGGGTACCGCACGCGGTGTTGCTCGAGTTACTCACCGACAGCGGTGTCGGTACCTTGATTCGCCCATGACCAAGGCTCGCCCCGGCGAACGTCGCGAGATGATCCTGCAGACGCTCGCGCGGATGCTGGAAGAGCGCCGTGGCGAGCGCATTACTACCGCGGAGTTGGCCAAGGCCGTCGGTGTTTCCGAGGCGGCGTTGTATCGGCACTTCACGAGCAAAGAGCGCATGTTCCAAGCGTTGCTCGAATTCATCGAAGAGACGTTGTTCAGTCGTATCACGCGGATCTTGAGCGAAGAGACCGACGCCTGGCAGCGGTTGCACGCGGTGGTGTCGCTCGTACTCGGCTTTGCCGAGAAGAATCCGGGCATGGCGCGGATTCTCTACGGCGATATTTTGACCGGTGAGACCGAGCGTTTACGCAAGCGCGTTGCGCAGATTTACGAACGCTTGGAGACGCAGCTCAAGCAGATATTGCGCGAGGCGGAACTGCATCAGGGCCAGCGTTTCGCCGTCGCTGACACAGCGACGTTATTGTTATCGATCATCGAGGGGCGAATCGCCCGCTTCGTGCGCAGCGATTTTCGGTTGGCGCCGGCGGCCGATTGGGAACAGCAGTGGGAGTTGCTGCGGACGGGTTTGATTAGTCGTTAGTGCCCCGGAGTGATTAATCCAGTTTAAGAATTTGCCGGCGCTTATTCGAGCGTCTCCCTCTCCCCTTGCGGGAGAGGGACTAAGGGCGAGGGGTGGGAATGGGACCCCTCTCTCCTGTCCTCTCTCCCGCAAGGGGAGAGAGGAACCCCTCGGTTGTTAGTCGCGACACACCGGACAGCGCGGATCTTTACGCAACTTCACCGTGCGCCACTCCATCGTCAGCGCATCCAGCATTAACATTCGATCGGCCAGCGGTTCGCCGATGCCCATCAATACTTTCATCGTCTCGGTCGCCTGCACGCAACCGACCAATCCCGCGACCGGCGCGAGCACGCCGAACTGCACGCACGTTTCGCCGACTTCGCCGGTGTCATCGTACAGGCAGCGATAACACGAGCGATTCGGTTGATCGTTGCGGAACACGGCGACTTGTCCTTCGAAGCGCGTGACCGCGGCCGAGATCAAGGGTTTCTTGGCACGCACGCAAGCGGCGTTCACGGCGAAACGGGTCGGGAAGTTATCGCTGCCATCGATTACGGCGTCGGCTAAACGCACTTGTTCGAGTAACTCTTCCGCGTCGAGCTGGCGCTCGATGCCGGTAATTTGCACGTCCGGGTTCAGCGCGTTGAGGCGCGCGGTTGCCGACGCCACTTTCGTTTGGCCGACGGTCTCGGTGACGTGCACGATTTGACGCTGCAAGTTGGTGAGGTCGACTTTGTCGAAGTCGACCAGAACTAAATGACCGACACCGCTGGCAGCGAGATACATCGATACCGGCGAGCCGAGGCCGCCGACGCCGATGATCAAGACGCGCGCGTCGAGCAGCTTTTGCTGGCCGTCGATGCCGATCTGCGGAAGCAAGATGTGGCGGCTGTAACGCAGGAGTTGCGCATCGTTCATGCGCCGATTGTACCGCGGAAGCGGTCTACGGTTGCTTGAGGCGAAGCGCAACCCGGCGGTCGTGAAAACCGTCGGGCTGCGGTAGGACTAGAAGCGGTAGGACATTCCGAAGGCGATGACGGGGTAAATCTTGAAGTCGTCGAGGTCGTCTTCGGCCTCCTGCTCTTCGGTGCGCAATGCCGCTTGGTAGGTGGAATCGTCGGCAAGCGTACCGTCGCTGCTGAGCGTTACGTCAGCCGATCCTTGGAATAGTGCGCCGAGCTCGAAGTTGAAACTGAATCGATTGCCTTTGCCGACGGCATTGCCCCAACCAATGCCGAGATAAGGGGCGGTCTTCTTAAATTCGACCTTACCCGACAGCGTGCCGATTTCCGACGCTGTAAAAGTAGAGCCACCAATGGTTTGGTCGCTCGTCGGTGTCGCCGTGAGCGTCACCTCGTTTTGATTGTTGAAGATGCCGATGCTGATGCGAAATGTGCCGGAGAAAGGATGCCAGTCCAACATCAGACCGGCCGTTTGCAGATCCAGCTCGCCGTCATAGCGGATGCCGCTCGCATCTTCATCACCATCGTGGCTGTATTTGTTGAAGCCGCCGCGCAAATTGAATTGCTCCGACAGGCTGTAAATTCCTTCGAGACCGAAACCGAGAGTTCCGGCTTTGACGCCGAGGCCGAACTCACCGGCGGCATTAGCGGTCCCCGTAAGCAGCAGACCGGCTAGGACGATTGGATAGACGACATGCTTCACGGATGACTCCTGTGGGTTTGCCCTCTTTGTAGATAGCAGGCGGCGCACGAAAGTCTAGCGATTACGGGGCACGGGCCTCGGTGATGCGTTCGTGCCCGGCAAAATCACGCTGTGACGTAATGTCGACGTAGCCAAATTCGGCTAGCAACGTCTGAACGGCGACGGCTTGATCGAAGCCGTGTTCGAGCAACAACCATCCGCCGGCGACCAACTGCGCGCGCGCCTGCTGGGCGATGCGACGAATATCTGTCAGGCCATCATTACCGGCGACCAGCGCTTCGCGCGGCTCGAAACGCACGTCGCCTTGCGATAGATGCGGATCGTTCGCCGGAATGTACGGTGGGTTCGAGACGATCAGTCGAAAGCGTTGACCGGCGAGGGGCGCGAGCCAATCGCCGATGACGAATTCGACGTTGGCGATGTCGAGACGTTGCGCGTTGGCTTGTGCTACCGCCAATGCCGCCGCCGAGCGATCGGTGGCAATGACATCGAGTTGCGGGCGTTCGTGCGCAATCGCTAGAGCGATTGCGCCGCTACCGGTGCCAAGGTCGACGATCGTTTCGACGATCGTCTCGGAAAGATGCGCGAGCGCGCGCTCGACCAGCAGCTCGGTCTCGGGGCGCGGTATCAATGTCGCCGGGGTGACAGTTAAGGCTAATGACCAGAACTCGCGCTGACCGACGAGATAGGCGATGGGTTCGCCGCGCCGGCGCCGCTCGACGAGGGCGGCGAGCGCGGCGCGTTCTTTCGGCGCGAGCGGACGGTTTGGATGCGCGATCAGAACGCTGCGGGTTGCGCCGCTCACAAATTGCAGTAGCACCTCGGCATCGAGTCGCGGCGTTGGGCTGATGGGCGTTAGCGCATGAGCGATATCGTCCAAGGCCGCGGTCAGTGTTTTTGAAGCGATCACTTCGCTCATAAATCCGTGGGCAGAAATGTGCTGCCCACCCTAGGTTTATTCGGCCAATGCCGCGAGCTGATCGGCCTGCTCGGCGGCGGTGAGCGCTTGCACGACTTCGTCGATTTTTCCTTCCATGACGTGATCGAGCTTGTAGAGCGTGAGGTTGATGCGGTGGTCGGTCATGCGGCCCTGCGGAAAGTTATAGGTACGGATGCGTTCGGAACGATCGCCGCTGCCGACCAAACTCTTGCGTGCCGCCGCTTCTTGCTCGCGGTGCTTGCGCCGTTCCGCCTCCAGTAGGCGCGCCGACAAGATCGACATCGCCCGCGAACGGTTTTTGTGTTGCGAGCGTTCGTCTTGGCACTCGACGACGACACCGGTCGGTAAGTGCGTGATGCGGATAGCGGAGTCGGTTTTGTTGACGTGCTGACCGCCGGCACCGGAGGCGCGGAAGGTATCGACCTTCAAGTCGGCCGGGTTGATGGCGATGGCGTCGACCTCGTCGGCTTCGGGCAAGATCGCTACGGTGCAGGTCGACGTATGAATGCGCCCCTGCGCCTCGGTTTCCGGCACGCGCTGCACACGGTGCACGCCGGACTCGAATTTTAAGCGCGAGTACACGTTCTTGCCGACGACGCGGGTGATGATTTCTTTGTAGCCGCCATGTTCGCCGGCGCTGGAGCTGACCACTTCGGTGGTCCAGCCCAATGCCTGCGCGTAATAGTTGTACATGCGGAAGAGATCGCCGGCGAAGATCGCCGCTTCGTCGCCGCCGGCACCGGCACGAATTTCGAGAAACACATTGCGCTCGTCGTTCGGATCTTTCGGCAACAGCAGCGCTTGCAGCTCGCGTTCCAGTGCGTCGATGCGCTTCGATGCGTCCGCCACTTCCTCGGCGGCCATTGCTCGCAGCTCGCCATCGGATTCGGTCAGCATCGTTTGGGCGGCGTCGCGTTGTTCTTGCGCGTTTCGATAATCGCGGAACAGCGCGACCAGCGCGTCGAGCTCGGCGTATTCCTGCGAGAGCTTGCGGAAGCGGTCGTTGTTGCCGATCACTTTGGGATCGGATAGGAGGACCATGACCTCGTCGAAACGTTGGGCCAAGCCCTCCAGGCGTGCCTGGATGGTGGGATTCACAAGAGTTACTCGTCGTTCAGGTCAAAGAGAAGGCGCGCGGCTTCGAGCATGGCTTCATTGCCGTCGTGATCGGCGCGTTTCAGGGCGTCGGTCGGCGCGTGCGTAAATTTGTTGGTCAAGGCGCGCGCGAGTTGTTCCAGCACTTTATTCGGGTCTTCGCCGCGGGCGAGGCGTTGCTTGGCGCGTCTAAGCTCGGTGTCGCGGATGGCAGCGGCGCTATCGCGCAGCGCGCGGATCGTCGGCACGGCGTTGAGCGAATTCACCCACGTCATGAAATCGACGACCTTGGTGTCGATGATCTTTTCCGCTTCGAGCGCTGCTTCCGAGCGCGACTGCATGTTTTCTTGTACCTGGTCTTTCAAGTCGTCGACCGTATAAAGATAAACGTCGGCGAGCTCGGCGGTTTCCGGCTCGATGTCGCGCGGCACCGCCAGATCGACCAGGAACATCGGTCGATGCTTGCGCATCTTCAACGCGCTTTCGACCGCACCTTTGCCGAGGATCGGCAGTTGGCTCGCGGTCGAGGAGATGACGATATCGGCGTCGGCCAGTCGCGCCGGCATTTCTATCAGCGAAATCGCCTCGGCGCCCATGCTGTCGGCGATCAGGCGTGCGCGCTCGACGGTGCGGTTAGCGACGATCATGTGACCGATCGCATGTTCCTTCAGATGACGCGCGCACAGCTCGATGGTATCGCCGGCGCCGATCAGCAATACCGTTTGCTCCGCCAAATTTTTAAAGATGCGTTTGGCGAGTTGTACTGTGGCCGATGCCACCGACACCGGGCTGGCGCCGATGGCGGTATCGGTGCGCACTTGCTTGGCGACCGCGAACGTTTGCTGGAACAAACGATTCAAAATTTTGCCGGTGGCGCCGGCCTTGTGGGCGGCGGCGAACGCGTCTTTCATCTGTCCCAAGATCTGCGGTTCGCCGAGCACCATCGAGTCGAGACCGGCAGCGACGCGAAACGCATGCTTTACCGCCGCTTGGTCCGGATAGGTATAAAGGTAAGGACGCAGATCGGTGTGCGGCAGCTGATGGTAGCGGCACAACCACTCGATGATAGGGTCGTCGTTGGTGCTGTCGGCGCCGCAATAGACCTCGGTGCGATTGCAGGTCGACAAGATCGTCGCTTCGCCGACGATGCCGCGGTCCATGACATCGTGCAGCGCTTCGGCCAATTGCTCAGGCGTAAACGCGGCACGTTCGCGGATGGCGATCGGTGCCGTGTTGTGATTGATCCCGAGGGTGAACAGGTGCATGGGGGCGATATTACCGTGCGCGGGGCGCGGGCGCGATTTTACCCGATCTAGAGAGGTCGGGTCAGGCGCTGGATGTCGTTTGGCCGCCGAACCAGGCGCGGATCGTATGGATGCCGATGACGGCGGCAAATAGCAATATAACCACGGCAGCGGCGAACCAGCCCCACGCGTTGGTCTGTGCCCATGCCAGTAGCTGCGCGATCGTGCTCCAGGCGGCTAACGCCGCGACCATCAGCGCAAGCGCCGTGAGTAAGGTATAAGACCGCTCGGCGGCACGTAAGCCTAGGGCTATGAGCGCGAAACCGAACGCCGCCAACCATAGGCTAGCCAGCGCCAGCAGCGGCCAAGCGCTGAGGCCGCCGAGCCCGTGGCCGTCGGCGAGCGCGAGTAGGCCGGCCAGGCCGATGATCCACCATAGGCGCGTAGGCGAGTTGTTGCGTGTCGGTATGGGGTTGGATGTCGCTGGAATGAGCTCAGCGAAAATGACTCTCAGCGCACGCACCGCCGCTTCCAGCGCTGCCAGCGCCAAGCTGGCGAGCACCGTGGCGATAAAGCAGCGGGCGAGCGTGGCATCGATGCCGAGGGTTGCGACAAGGCGCGCGTACTGTTCGACGTAGAACGCCAGTGCGCGCGGAAAGTCGGCGGGGCTCGACAGGCTGGCAGCGTGCTTGGCCCATTCGCCGCTATCGGCGAAGGCGACCGCGACCACGATCAGCGCACTCAGTGCTATCAAGCCCTCGATCAATGCGGCACCGTAACCGACATAGTGCGCATCGGTTTCACGGCGCAATTGTCGACCGGTAACGCCGTAAATGATTAACAGCTGCACGCCGGCGAGCGCACCCGAGCTGAGTAGAATGAATAGCCACGGCAAGGTGCTCGGTTGGGTATCCGCGTGTTGGAATTGCGGTGCTGTCAGCGTCGGATGTTGCCATCCCAAGGCAACGTAAAAAATCAGCAGCGCGATGACCAACAACGACGCGCTGAAGAACCCGCGCGGCCGCATGAGTTTCCAGATCGGCAGGCGGGCCGCATGAAACGCGTACACCATCAGCAGCACCACCCACACGAGCACGGCGTCAATCGATAGCAGCGTGGTCTGGCCGAGAGTGACGTTGAGTGTGCCGGCGAAGGTAAACGGTAACCGACTGAGCGCGCCGATCAGCAGCAGCGCCAGCACGATCGCGATCAATGTCGTCGGCAACAGCGCCGACTCGCGACGTCCGTGCAGATAGTGGCCGACACCGAGGGCGAGAAGAACGATCGCCCAAAACGGTAACGCCGCCGTCGGAAATGTCGCCAGTACGCTCGCCACTAGGCCCGCGCATGCCGCTACTAATATGAAGAGAATTACCAGTGCGAGCAGCAACAACGGTAGACGCACGTGGTCGCTAATCAGCTCAGCGGCGGTTCGGCCGATGCCATGCGGCCGGCGCACGGCCAGCCAGAAACCGCCGAGAGCGTAGGTCCCGGCGGCGACCGTGCTACCGATCGTCAACCACAAAAACGCCGGCACCCAACCCCATGAGGCGGCAACCAGCGGGCCGACGAACGCCGTGACACCGGTGACGGCGGCGATGTGATGGCCGAGTAATAGGTGCGAATGTACCGGGACGAAGTCGTACGCATCGGCCAGCGCTTGCGCGGGTGTACTATAATTTTCCTCGAGGCGGAAGATTTCCAATGTCAGTAACTTCGCGTAGAACCGATATCCGAACGCGAACGTCACTGCTACCGCCAGTAGGAGAAATAGGGCATTCATCGGGGATCCGCCTTTCGAGTACCCAAGATTAAGTATTGTTTGATTAGCGAATTTAAGCAGAAACTTCGGCAGGATGCTGACTAAGCGCCATCGCCACTCTGTAAGTTGAACCGGTGTCCGGGTTGATGTAAACCTCCCGACGCGCCTCTCACGAATCAATCGTTATGTTGTCGGAGCTTTTCTTATGAAGTTGCGATCCTCTTATTTAGTGTCGGCACCGGCATTGATGTTTTTTAGCGCCTGCAGCTTGCCGTTGCTCGCGGCGCAACCCCAACCGGCGGTTGCACCGCCGGCGCTGACGGAACCGGCCACCGGTTCCGAGCTGGATGCGGAAACGCTCTACGATATTTTGGTCGGTGAGCTCGCCGCGCAGCGCGGTGATGCGACGATTGCCGCCGAGGCGTTGGGCCGAGCGGCGCGCCGCACGCGTGATCCGCGCTTCGCCGAGCGGGCTACCTTGGCGGCGTTAGTGGCCAAACAGAACGACCAGGCGTTGCAATCGGCACAGCTGTGGATGGAGTTGCAACCGGCGAGCACTGACGCGCGTGAAGCGCTGGCGACCGTGTTGCTCGAGCTCGATAAGATTACGGAAGCGCGCGAGCAATTTCTGCGCGTGCTCAACGCCGACTCGAGCCGCGCTAATCTCGACGCGGTCTATCTGCGTTTTGTCGGTGTGCTCGGTCGCGCTAGTAATCGCATCGCCGCGCTTTCGTTGATGCGCGAGTTGGTCAAGGTGAACCCCGACGTAGCCGCCGGCCACTTCGCGCTGGCGCACTTGGCGGTACGCGCCGGCGATCTCGAAGCGGCAGAACAGGCGGTCGATCAGGCGTTGACCCGCAAGCCCGGCTGGGAGGATGCAGCGTTGTTCAAGGCGCGCATTCTGGTGTCGCGCAACCAGGGAGCGCAGGCGCAGCGTTACTTCGAAGATTTCTTAAAGAGTCATCCGAAGGCGACCAATATTCGGTTGCACTATGCCCGGCATTTGGTGACCCAGAAGCAATGGGAACAAGCGCTCACGCAATTCAAGCGCGTGTCGGCAGAAACGCCTGGTGATGCCGAAATCGTTTATTACATCGGCTTGCTGGCACTACAAACCAACCGGCTGGAAGAGGCCGAGTCCTATTTGAAGCGGGCGGTAGAGTTGCAGCCGGAAAACGACCACGCGCGCTTTTCGCTCGGCCAGCTGACCGAGCGGGGTAAGCGTTATGCCGAAGCGACGCGCTGGTATCGCGACGTCAACGCCGGCGAGTACTACTTCGAGGCGCAGATCAAGCTCGGCCTAGTGATGGCGAAGCAGGGCGATGTGGCGAAGGCGCGGGCGCATTTGCATGAGATTCCAGTCGAAAGCGATCAACAACGGGTACAGATCGCACTAGCGGAGGAGCAGCTGTTGCGCGACGCGCGTCAATATCGCGAAGCGCTCGACATGCTGAACGATGCGTTGACTCGCTTGCCCGGCGATGTCGATCTGTTGTACGCGCGTGCCTTGGTTGCCGAACGGCTCGACATGCTGAAGATTCTCGAAGCCGATTTGCGCGCGATCTTGAAACGCGACCCGAAAAACGTGAACGCACTGAATGCCCTCGGTTACACCTTGGCCGATCGCACCGATCGTTATGCCGAGGCACAGACGTTGTTGAACCAAGCACTCGAGCTCAAACCGGACGATCCGTATGTGTTGGATAGCATCGGCTGGTTGTTTTATCGCCAGGGCGGTAATGCCGAGGCGATCAAATATCTGAAGCGTGCGCTAGCGCAGCGCAGCGACGCCGAAATCGCGGCGCATCTCGGTGAGGTGTTGTGGGTCACCGGCGATCGGACCGAGGCGGAATCGGTCTGGAAGCAGGCGCTGCACGAAACGCCCGACAACGAGGCGCTGCGCGACGTTATTAAAAAGTTCAAACCGTAAGTCGCACCGGTCGAGATTGCCATGCGTTTTCTTGTGGTCGTTGTGTTGGCGTTCGTCGTTACCGGTTGCGTTACCACGCCCGAAACGCCGGTGGCCGATGTAGAAGGCGCGTGGCAGATACGGCAACGGGCGTTGGCGGAAATCGATCATTGGAATTTGCACGCACGCATCGCCGTGCGCACGCCGAAAGAAGGAGGGCAAGCATCGCTGCAATGGTTGCGGCAGCAACAAAACCATCGACTCGATCTGGCCGGTCCCTTCGGCAGCGGCCGTGTGCGGTTAACGCAGGGGCCGCACGGCGCCGAGTTATTCGACGGCCGTCGTGTGTATCGCGATTCCTCCATGCAACAACTGCTCGTCCGTGCCACCGGCTGGCAGTTGCCGCTCGACGGACTCAACTATTGGGTATTGGGCCTGCCGGCGCCGAATGCGCCGGCGCAAACGACGCTCGACACGCACGGCCGATTGAAGGAGTTGCAGCAGTTCGGCTGGGCCGTCAGTTTCTTGGAATACGCGCCGCAGGGTGCCTACGAATTGCCCAGTCGGATTTTTATTAAACAGCAAGAACCGGAGCTTGAAGTCCGCCTGGCGATTGGCGAATGGTCGTTGAGCGATGCCGTGCCGGTGTCGCCGTAGTCGCTTCCCCGCTATTCATGAGTCACGCGTAAGCGGCATACTGCGTCGCTGACTGATCGATGGAATAAGATCCCCGTGCCCGTCATTTGGCCCGCGCCGGCGAAGTTAAACCTGTCCCTGCATATCGTTGGCCGTCGACCCGATGGTTATCATTTATTGCAGACCGTTTTCCAGTTCCTCGACTATGGCGACGAGCTATCGTTCCGCGTGACCGACGATGGGTCGATAACGCGTGCGCGGGAATTGACCGGCGTGCCGGCGGAAATAGACCTGACACTACGGGCAGCGCGGCTGTTGCAGCAGGCCACCGGTTGCCCCGCCGGTGCAGAAATAACCCTGACTAAGCGTATTCCGACGGGCGGTGGTCTCGGTGGCGGCAGCTCGGATGCGGCGACCACGTTGTTGGCGCTGAACACGCTGTGGCGGATCCAGTGGCCGACGGCGAAATTGGCGGCGCTCGGGCTTACGCTTGGCGCTGATGTACCGGTATTTATCGAGGGTCAGGCGGCTTTGGCCAAGGGTGTCGGCGAGGTTTTGACCCCGGTCAACCTGCCCGAGCCGTGGTACGTAGTCGTGGCGCCGACCGTGCAGGTATCGACCGCCGATGTTTTTCGTGAATTTGCTCGCGAACGCCAATTGACACCCCATACCTCGGCCCGGACAATACGCGACCTTCGCGCGGGCTGCGGTCCTAACGACCTCGAACCTTTAGTGCGAAGACGTTATCCCGAAGTCGAGCGCGCTTTTCAGGCATTATCCCGGTACGGGCAGCCGCGCATGACAGGTTCCGGCGGGTGCGTGTTTATCGAAGTGGTGGACGACCGGCAGGGTAAGCGCGTGCTGACGGAGCTGTCTTCCGGGTTCACGGGATTCGTGGCGCGCGGGATGAACCGGCACCCGTTGTATCAGCCATCGATGTCGTAACGCGTTTCCAGTGTGAAAATCATTGGGGTGTCGCCAAGCGGTAAGGCACCGGATTTTGATTCCGGCATTCCCAGGTTCGAATCCTGGCACCCCAACCATTCTCAATATGTCCGCGTGCGGACATATTGAGAATGGTAGTTTGGACCAGGATGAGAACCCGGAGGGTTCGACAAATTCGCCGGGAGCGAATTTGAACAGCGTCGCGGAGCGACGTTGGCCCGAAGGGCGAAGTACAGGTACGTACGGAGTAATCCTGGCACCCCAACCAATTTCAGCAGCTAATACCAACTAGCGATCTTCGCAAGATAAGGGGAGCGTATGTCGCTCGATAACATGATCGTCTTCTCTGGCAACGCTAATCCCGCGCTCGCGGAATTAGTCGTACGCCATTTGGGCTTGCCGCTCGGGAAGGCAACCGTCGGCCGATTCTCCGACGGCGAGGTCATGGTAGAAATTATGGAACACGTCCGTGGTAAGGACGTGTTCGTGGTGCAGCCGACGTGCAATCCAAGCAACGATAACTTGATGGAGTTATTGGTGCTGATCGATGCGATCAAGCGCTCATCGGCGCGACGCATCACGGCGGTGATTCCTTATTATGGTTACGCACGTCAGGATCGTCGGCCGCGCACGGCGCGCGTGGCGATCACGGCCAAGCTGGTCGCCGACATGATCACGACCGCCGGCGCCGATCGCGTGTTAACGATGGATCTGCACGCCGATCAGATTCAGGGTTTCTTTAATATACCGACCGACAATATTTACGCGTCGCCGGTATTGATCGGCGACTTATGGCGGCACGAGCACGAGGACCTGCTGGTGGTGTCGCCCGATGTCGGCGGTGTCGTGCGTGCGCGAGCGATGGCGAAGCATTTGGAAGCCGATCTCGCCATTATCGACAAACACCGGCCGCGGCCGAACGAAGCGAAGGTCATGCACATCATCGGTGAGGTCGAGAACCGCACCTGCGTACTGATGGATGACTTGGTCGATACCGCCGGCACATTGTGCGAAGCGGCGTCGGCATTGAAGGCGCGCGGTGCGAAAAAAGTTTTAGCGTATTGCACGCACGCCGTGCTGTCGGGCAAAGCCATCGAGCGCCTGTCGCATTCGCAGCTCGACGAATTAGTCGTGACGGATACCATTCCGCTGGGGCCCGAGGCCAAAGCGTGTAATCGCATCCGTCAGTTGAGCGTTGCCGAGCTGCTGGCCGAGTCCATGCGCCGTATCGCTCAAGAGGATTCGATTAGTACTTTATTCATGGACTAGTTAGTCCATACCTACTCTCCCTCTCCCCTTGCGGGAGAGGGATGGGGAGAGGGGGCGTGAAGTTCGGCACCCCTCAAACGTCGTCCAGCCCTGGTCGCGGGGCGGACGGGATTTGCCATTAACTTGAGGATTTACCAATGAGTCAGAAATTCGAAGTGATTGCTGAGCCGCGCGTGGCCAAGGGGACGGGTGCGAGCCGCCGCCTCCGCCACGAGGGCAAAGTTCCGGGTATCGTTTATGGCGCGGGTAAAGAGCCGGTGGCGGTTGTATTCGACCACAACGCCATGTTCCGCCAGCTCGGCCAGGAGGCGTTTCATACCTCCATCCTGACGCTACAGCTCAACGGCGCCAAAGACCAAGCCATCTTGCGCGACTACCAGGTGCATCCGGTTAAGCCGCTAGTCATGCACGTCGATTTGCAGCGCATCAGCGCCACCGAAAAGATTCACATGCGCGTGCCGTTGCACTTCCTTGGCCAAGACGCGGCCCCGGGCGTAAAACAAGAAGGCGGTCTCGTCAGCCATCTGATGACCGAAGTCGACATCACCTGCTTACCGGCGGACCTGCCGGAGTACCTCGAAGTCGACATGTCGAACGTGCACTTGAACCAATCGGTGCATTTGTCCGACCTTAAACTGCCTAGCGGTGTCGCCATCAGTCAGTTGGTTCATGGTAACGACCTGGCAGTGGCAACCATCACCGCCGTGCGGGTCGAGGAAGAAGCGCCAGCGGCAGCTGCCGAAGCAGCACCGGCAGCGGGCGAAGTCGCGGCCGCAGCACCGGCAGCGGGCGCCGATGCCAAGAAGGCCGAGGCGAAGAAGCCCGAAGCCAAGAAATAGGGTAAGTAAGGAGAGGCTTGATGACCGCGTCACGGTCACGAACGTTGCCCTTGAACCGACATCGCTTTTGTTTTAGCTCCCCCTCTCCCCTTGCCCTCCCCCGCAAGGGGGGAGGGGGAGTTGGTTCGCTGGCGCGATTCGTGGAGGTGGGGTGCAACCCGGCATCTCTTTGATCGTGGGCCTGGGAAATCCAGGCCCGGAATACGCGGAAACCCGGCACAACGCCGGGTTCCGTTTGCTGGATGCTGCATTTGCCTCCGGCGGGTCGCTGCGTTACGAGTCTCGATTCACCGGCGACGCCGGACGTGCCGAGGTTGGGGGTCGCGAAGTCTGGCTGCTTAAGCCGATGACCTTCATGAATCTCAGCGGCGATGCCGTTGCTAAGTTTGCTCACTATTACAAAATTCCCGTCGATCAGATTTTGGTCGTGCACGACGAGCTCGACCTGCTCCCCGGTGTCGTGCGCCTCAAAATCGGCGGTGGCAACGGTGGCCACAACGGTTTGAGCGATATCACCGCCAAGCTCGGCCCTGACTATGCGCGGTTGCGCATCGGCATCGGCCATCCAGGATCGGCGGCAAAGGTTGCGTCGTACGTATTGAAGAAGGCGCCGGCGAGCGAGCAGGAGTTGATCGATACCGCGATCGAGCGGGCCCGGCAGCATTTGTCCGACATCGTTCAAGGCCAGCAGCAGAAAGTGATGAACTTGTTGCACACACAGAAGTAAGACCCGTTAACATTTCTCGCCATTTGGGCGAGAGCGATAAGGCGAAATTCCTATGGGTTTTAAATGCGGCATTGTCGGTTTGCCGAACGTCGGCAAGTCCACGCTTTTCAATGCGCTTACGCGCGCCGGTATTCCGGCCGAGAACTATCCGTTCTGCACCATCGATCCGCACGTCGGTATCGTTGAGGTGCCGGACGAGCGTTTGACGCAACTCGCCGAGATCGTGCAGCCGCAGAAAACGTTGCCGACGGCGATCGAATTCGTCGACATCGCCGGCCTGGTTGCCGGTGCATCGCAGGGCGAAGGGCTCGGTAATAAATTTCTGGCGCACATCCGCGAAGTCGACGCCATCGCCCATGTCGTGCGTTGTTTCGAAGATCCGAACGTGGTCCACGTCGCTGGCGGCGTTAACCCGCTCGCCGATATCGAAACCATCAATACCGAGTTGTCGCTCGCCGATCTCGATACTGTCGACAAGGCGTACCAGCGCACGACCAGCAAGGCCAAGAGCGGCGCGAAAGACGACGTGAAATTGTTGGCGTTGCTCGGTCGCGTGCGCGAGCACATGAACAGCGGCGCGCCGTTGCGCGCGTTGGCGCTGACGCTGGAGGAGCAGCAGCTAATGAAACCGCTGTGCCTGCTCACCGATAAGCCGACGATGTACATCGCCAACGTCGCCGAGAACGGCTTCAAAAATAATCCGTACCTCGATCAAGTGACGGCGCTGGCGCAAAAGGAAGGCGCGGTCGTAGTGCCGGTGTCGGCGGCAATCGAGGCCGAGTTGTCGGATCTGGAAGGCGATGACAAGAAGGCATTCCTTACCGACCTCGGGCTCGACCAGCCCGGCCTCAATCGCGTGATTCGTGCCGGTTATCGCTTGCTCGGGTTAATCACGTATTTCACCGCCGGTGTTAAAGAGGTGCGTGCCTGGACTGTGCACGACGGCGCCACCGCGCCACAGGCGGCCGGCGTTATCCATACCGATTTCGAACGCGGCTTTATTCGTGCCGAGGTCATCGCCTATGACGATTTCGTGCGGCTGCGTGGCGAGGCGGCGGCGCGCGACGCCGGCAAGCTACGGCTCGAAGGCAAAGAATATCGCGTGCACGATGGCGATGTGATGCACTTTCGGTTTAACGTATAGCTGGTTGTAACAGTCAAAACTAAAAGAGGGAGGACTCATGAGTATTCAGAAAAAAACAGCAGTGGTTCGCCTATTCGCCGTCACGGCGGTATCGGCGTTAGTGTTGTTGTCGGCGTGTGCTAAGCCCGAGCTGCAAGAACCGTTATTGCCGACCGCACCTACCGCCACGTTGCGTGCGCACTACACCATCAACATCAAAGCGTTACCGACGATACGGGGTGACCAAGTTGTGTTCGCGCGCGAGGATCGGCGCGCCTTGGGTCGCGGTAACAGCTATCCGAAAGATGCCCTGCCGGCGCTGTACGACGAGAGCACCAAAACCGTGGACATTGCCCGCCTCGACAAAAATCTTCAGTGGCACCTCGATCCGAAGCGCAAGCGCTACGAGGAGTGTCCGCTCAAGGGTTGCGGCACGAACTTGTTCAATATGACGGGCGTGCCGCCAGAAGGCGAGGAGTCGGATGGTGCCGAAGCACCGCCGCCGAGTTGCGTGCTGTCGACGGTGGAGAACAGTTTCAAGGTCAAGGAGACCGGTCAGTGGCGCAACGTCAACGGATTTTATTCGCAAGAATATGTCGCGACCTGGCGCATGGTTACCCAGGACAAGCAGAAGCGTAAGGACGTGATGGAACTGACGCTGACGTACTGGAACACGGCCGAGACGCCGGCGATCCGCGACGTCTGGCGCGTCAACGAGGTGTTCTCGCGTGCGTACTATAAAAACGTCGCCGACGGCTCACTGTTCGCGCAGTTGCTTCCGCTCGGCCAGTATCTCGATATCGGCGCCATGGTCGGCCAGTTCGGGCCGCAGCTGAATGGGTTGTCGAAGCAGTCAGACTTCCAGCGTGAAATCAGCAAGCTCAAGGGCTACCCGGTATCGATCCGCACGGTATTGACCAGCGACAGCAAGAGCTGCCCCGAAGAGCGCAAAAGCGCCGAAGCGCCCAAAGAAGAGTCGAAGGGCATTAGTTTTTCCGGTGGTTTAAGCGGACTGAAGGCCAGCGCCGAAAGCTTTATTAAGGGCACCGCCGACAAGATCGCCAAAGACAAGGCGCAGAAGTCGATGGAAGCGAAAAACGCCGGCAAGCCGATCATCGACTACCTGTACGAAATTTACGCCGTCGGTATCGAGCAGGTACCCGACAATGCTTTCCAGCCGGGCCCGCAGTACCAGATCGTTACCCGTCGTTAGTGAGTTCCCGAGGGGCGAGCGCGTTGCTTGCGCGCGCCCCTCGTTTGGTCGAAAATCCGCCCCCTCGCGGTACCCAACATGGCTATGTAGCTCAGCTGGTTAGAGCGCGGCACTCATAATGCTGAGGTCGGTGGTTCGAGTCCACCCATAGCCACCATTTTTTCCCCAATGCGTCAGCTGGTTACAACCCCTCTAACTGCACGTACTTTTTTTGACGATGTGCTTGCGGGACTTTTACGGGGATTTATCCGGAAAAATGCTCCGCTTGGCTCTCAGGGCGCATGCGTTGAAAGTTTACTTCTCTATTAATCTCAATAGATTCCGCTTGTCGATTTTGAGATAGCTTTACTCAAGTTATCGACGTGCGGGGCTGTAGTGCTCCGCTCGATGGTCGAAGTAGCGCCTAACCCGTAGCCTTCGTTACGTTGTTGGTTTGCCTAGTCATCTGTGTTTGTATTGCAAGCTCAACTTGTTGAGCGCGTATTCGGATCGACCATGGAAGGGGAAGCGAATGGTTGTCAAAGACAGACGTTACTTTAGGTCTTCAATCGTTGAACTTGAGCAGTTGTTCGAATCATCGAAGGAAGACCGGACGCTGTTAAACGATCTGTGCGATGAGCTGAAACATCGCAATACAAATCGGGCAAATGTGCTAGCAAGAAAGATTGAGGAGAGGCTTTCAGCAGCCAGTCAAACGTCAGCGCTCGATCTACCGTTCGCTTCGAAGGATAACATCGCATTTCCTGAGCAAAGGTCAGCCATATCTGACGAAGGCGTGTTGGTCGAAACGTTCCTAGCGACAACGTTAGAAAAGAGATCGCCTAGTTCGAGCTCATTCGTTATGAATGGAACCGATAGTGCGGATTCCTCTTGCGTATCTGACGTTGTTCCTCTTAGGCAAGAGAGGATCGAGGCGGGCGAAGTTGTAGCAATTTTTGACGACGACGGCCCCCAATTTGCGCCAGAAGTGGAAATCTTGCCTGGACCAGACTCAGTTCTGGCGGCATGGCTCACGCTTGAGGTTTTAGCGCTCCAGCCGATCCCCGATGCACGAGAAACAGAGTCGATAGGACGGCAGCTCGTAAAACTAAAAGAGTGTCCCGAACCCTGGCGCGAACCGCGTTTTGGTAAACGTGGTAAGGAGCGTGCTGTTTATTGGATGGTCTATCTCGGGGAGCTTGATCTCGCAAAGGCGGCAGAAGCGTTCCTAAAACTCTATCCGGATGCGGCAGTCGACGAGCGTGCAGATATCAGCGGCAACACCACCCTCGCCGTGATCGTTGTGGATAGCTACGGCCGACCGGTCGAAAGCAAGACGTTCCTATCGAGCTTCGCCTGGGGATACGGCCAAGTGCGCGCAGGGCATTTGAAAGGATTGGCCGGCTTTGTAGATGCTGAACGAGTAATCAAAGCGAAGCTCGAACGAGGACTCGTAAGACAGAGCGACGACGGCAAGATACTTCCACTTACGGGTGCTCACATCGACCAGGCGATCACGTGGCTGGTAAAAGTATTAAATCTATCTGAAGCAGAAATAATGCGGCCAGGGGTCGCAATACGCGTTCCACAATGGGGCGGATACCAAGAGGCACCAGAGCCGGAGCTTCTTAATAGTTTTTTTATAGAAGATTTGGTCAAGGCTCGCGCTGCGTTCAGAGGCGGTCAAGTTGGTCAGGCATTGTCGGCATACATGGGAGCCACGGCTTCCCGCGAACGGCAAGACGTAATACGGGACAGAGGTATTGTCGCCAAGACGCTTGCACCTAGAAGAATGCCTTTGGCGCGTTGGCCAGGACCCGGCCGTCATCCTCTCGTCCTAATGCAACAAGCGGCTATTAACCACGCGATAACAGAACTTGCCAATGGCGGGATCGTTTCGGTTAATGGCCCGCCTGGAACTGGAAAGACCACCCTGCTGCGCGACATCGTGGCAAAGGTGGTGCTCGACAGAGCTGTTGTGATGTCGAAATTCGATAATCCGCTGCAAGCGTTCTCTCATGTAACTAAAATGAGAACCGGACAGGCATACACCCATTTGTATCAACTAGATCAGCGGTTGATAGGTCACGAGATCGTCGTCGCATCTTCGAACAATAAGGCAGTCGAAAACATCAGCCGCGAAATTCCTTCGACGGCCGCTATCGCGAATGACTTAAATCCTCCCGCGCAATATTTTCGTTCGATTGCCGACGTTGTTGCCGCTGGCAAGGGCGCGATTACGGAAGGCGCGACTTGGGGGTTGGCAGCCGCGGTATTAGGAAACTCAGCCAATCGATCGGCGTTCGCGCAGGCGTTCTGGTGGCACAAGAGGCGTGGAATGGCGCTGTACCTTAAGGCCGTAATGGGCGGTGATATTCCGGAAGACGAAGATGATGAAGAAGAGGGCGACGAACAAAATATTCTCGATGTCGTAGCGATTGAGAGACCGCCTCGCAGTGAAATTGAGGCGCTGGAAAATTGGAGGATCGCACGCCGAAGCTTTTTGGCTAAGTATAAAAACGTTGAGGCCCTACAAAAGCAAGCACAATCGGCACATGAGGCTATGTGTCAGCGTCCTGCCGCTGCTCAGCGATTAGATGATTCAACGCGCGCGCTCACCGATGCCAAGCGGAATTTAGTTTCGGCTCAGCAGAATGAAGAGAACTGCAAGCATTTGCATGAAAGAGCATCCGAAGCAGCGCGAATAGCGCAGATGAACCTAGACTCAGCTGACCGCCTACGTCCAGGTTTCTTTGCTCGTCTATTTGGCACCCGTTCGTATCGGGAATGGCAAGGTCGAATGACGACAGCGCTTGAAGCTCTTAACCAGGCGGGAGTCCAATTAAAAACGTCATTCGAAGGTACCCAAAAAGCTGCTGGTGAGACTCAATCGGCGAACAAGAAGGCTGACGGCCTTGAATTGGAAAAAAATAAAGCTGAAAGTGCTTTGGCGCAGATTGTCTCAACAATAGATGAATTCCGTAAAAAAGCCGACTTCAATTTCGCAGATGAAGCATTTTGGGCGCAAGAAGATCACAGCCTGCAACTTCAGTCGCCATGGGTTTTCGACGAATTACAGCAAGCGCGCGACTCACTTTTTCTTGAAACATTCTCTTTGCATCGAGCGTTCATTGATGCGGCAGCAAAACCATTACGGAATAATCTTCGGGCAGCGTTGGATGTAATGAAAGGTCGGGTTCTAAAGGAGAACCAGGAACCTACACGGAAATCCCTCTGGGCCAGCTTGTTTCTCGTTGTACCGGTCATCTCAACTACCTTCGCTTCGGTAGCGAGGCTTTTTGGCCCGTTAGACAAAGAACAACTTGGCTGGCTTCTCATCGACGAGGCCGGGCAAGCGGTGCCGCAGGCGGCTATCGGCGCTTTGTGGCGTGCAAAACGAGCCGTCGTAATTGGAGATCCGCTTCAAATTCAACCTGTGGTAACTGTGCCACCGAAGCTCATTCGTTCGATATTTGCCGAGTTTGGTGTTGAGGCTGAGGAGTGGGCGGCACCTGATATGTCTGCACAGACACTAGCCGACCGAGTTAGTTGGTTTGGTACAAATATACTGAACGATGATGGCGAGATATGGGTTGGTTCGCCACTACGTGTTCATCGACGCTGTGAAAATCCTATGTTCAAGATTTCCAATCACATCGCCTATGACGGAAAGATGGTATACGGAACGCCTGTTGACTCGTCTCAGATTGGGGAAATACTCGGCGAGAGTTCATGGATCAATGTAAACGGCGGATCAGATGGAAAGTGGTCCGAGGCAGAAGGCCAGCAGGTACTTAAATTACTAGGAAAGTTGCTCGACCGAGGCATTAAGGAACCCGATATTTTTGTTATCACACCGTTCAGAATCGTTGCAAAGAAAATAAGAGAGATGATTCGATCGAATCGTTCAATATCGGAGCGATTGCCGACAACCGCGTGGGAATGGACAAATAAGCGCGTGGGAACCGTTCACACCTTCCAAGGAAAGGAAGCAGAAGCAGTCGTGCTGGTTCTCGGTGCCTCGCATGAAGCGTCGGCCGGCGCAAGAAATTGGGCAGGTCATCCTCCAAACTTGTTGAACGTCGCGGTGACGCGGGCAAAACGAAGACTCTACGTGGTAGGAAATAAAGAAGCGTGGCGGAACGCGGGAACATTTTCACATTTGGCTCAGATTCTGCCCGTACAACGGCCGTCGGCCAATGGAGATCGGGCGCGCGAGTAGCACGATTTAACTGATGTGCTCGTGACTTGCGGCAGCCCGATTGGTGCCGCGTTGCGGGATTTTTGCGGGACTGGTTGTGCTTCGTTATGCCAAGTACTGCAAACGGTGCAATGGGCGTTCGGTCGTGGTTTAACGAAAACAATCAGTTACACATTATCACACTACCTCATAATGCTGAGGTCGGTGGTTCGAGTCCACCCATAGCCACCATTTCCCTTTCGATGTCAGGTAGTTGTGTGGTCGGCTGGAACAGCGCCATTTGTGCGACATGCTTCGGCAGTTCCTGCTCGTCGACAAAGACACCGGGCGCTACCTGCTAAATGACACGGTTCTGTGCATCCGTTTCGCCATCAGCGGTGAGTTGAATTGTGTTCTCCACTGATCGAGCAATTCCTGCTCAATATAAAAATCTGCAACGCGCTCATATTGAGCATCGTTTCCGTGAGTTCGCTGTGTCCGGAAAGTCGACGACACGCTTGTTACGCAACGTAATACGTCGTACCTCAACAACGATGCCGTCACTGTTTGTACCGTCGAGTCATTCAGCCACGTGAACGGTATTGATCTATCGGCCATCTCGACGGTGATATGTCAAGCAACCGATCACGGAGATTGCGGCGGGCGTCATGGCGCGCTTTCTTGTTCGAGACGATACTGCTCGCCGCCCGAACTGTCGTGCCCTGCTGTTCATAGTTATCGATATGGCAGTTCAATCCAGGCGACACCGCTTTCAGCGCTTCGATCAGTGCCGACGGGGCGTGGTCAATGTGCTCACGAGTCGCGCGACCACATCGGCTTACTGTGGATGTGGTAATACATCCGCCAATTGGCGCACAGTCGCACCTCACGCACGGCTTTCAGGCCCGGCAGAAAGCTCGCGAAGCATAAAGACGTACGGTGCATATATTCCAGCCCACGCACGGTCTTGCAGAAAATTTCATCGAAGCGATCTCCTGAGCGACTGACGTCTCTACCCTCGTAAGCTCGCTCGTTCGACACGGCAGTATTGAGGTCGGCCGTTGATGATCTTGTGCCACTCTACCTGGTTGATGAGCACGGTCACGCCGCCTCTCGCGCGCCACTACGCCATTGCCTCACGCAGCGCCGGAACCTGCATACAGCGCAGAACCCGTCACACGCTCCGCATGCCCGCACGTTTCCCCAAGTGAAGACGGCGCATTCAGCGCCACCACATCAACCAAGCAGGAGAAGCAGTCATGGCACAAAACGCCACCAACGGCAAGAAACCCGACCTCACCGCGTACAGCGTGCGCAAGACGGAAGCCGGCAAGTTCTGGACACGCATCGGAGTTGCGTGGAAGCACACCAACACCGAAGGCATCAACGCCGAGGTTCCAGTGTTTCCGCTCAACGGTAAGATCGTCTTCCTGCCGCCGAAGGAAAAGCCGGCAGGCAAGGAAGAACCTACCGCGGAATAGTCCCGCAGCTCGCGCCGGCGGCACCTGCTGCCGGCGCTTTTTCTCCTGATCCTCGCATATCAAACGCAGGCAACCGGTAGCGGAAATGCCTGCCCTTAGCCGTCCAGCCGCTTATTTAAGGTGACGGATGCCGGCTCGATTGTTAGGATTCCGGGCTGAAGTTTGGGGCTTTTGGAGGGAGATTGAATACCTACAAGCAGGGCACCCAGGGTATCGGGAATCGTTTGCGCAATGGACGCCGCTTGGTGAATAGTGGCGCTCCATCCTGATTTCCCCGAGTCCCCGTACGCCGAGCTGCTGCCCGATCAGCGCTGGTTCCCAGCTGCTGAAGAGCTGCGCAGTACCGCCTACGAAAAGTTACTTCCCCCGTTAGTAGCCAAGATTCGCAGCGAAGTTACCGCGTGGCGGGAGGCAGGCTACGCAGGCGCCTCGGATACGTCCCGCGGACTTCTGAAATGGTGGTTCGAGACCGAGCACCTGGTTGAACAGGCCGATAGCTCGTTGTCGTCGTTCCGCTATTACTTTGCGCAACGCGAAGCAGTGGAAACCGTCATCTGGCTCCACGACGTGCGCAAAGTGCGAGATAAATTTGATCTATTCCGCTTCGACGCGTCCGGGGCGGTTTCAGCTGGAATGTTCGACGAGGAATGGCCGCGCTATGTCTTAAAGATGGCAACCGGAGCTGGAAAGACAAAAGTTCTGTCGCTGCTGATTGCGTGGAGCTACTTCCACAAGTTGTACGAAACAGACTCCACGCTGGCGAGAAATTTCTTATTAATCGCGCCAAACATCATCGTTCTCGACCGCCTGCGCCATGATTTCGACGGGCTGCGCATTTTCTTTAACGATCCTATCCTCCCAGATAACGGTCATGTTGGCCGCAATTGGCGCGATGATTTCCAGATCACGCTGCACATTCAGGATGATGTCCGAGTAGTTAAAGAAACAGGCAATCTTTTTCTTACCAACATTCACCGCGTCTTTCTCGGCGATGTCCACGAGCCGTCGCTCGAAGACGACGATCTGCGCGACTACTTCCTTTCGCCCTTTGGTCCAAAACCAGTCGGCAAGACAACCGACAGCAAAACAGATTTGGGCGAGATCGTCCGCGAGATAGAAGAGCTTGCTGTTTTCAATGACGAGGCGCATCACATCCACGATAGCCGCCTAGCTTGGTTCAAGAGCATTCAGGACATCCATCATCGCATGCTGCAAAAGGATGCCCGCCTGGCGCTGCAAGTGGACGTGACGGCAACGCCTCGGCACAACAACGGCGCCATCTTCGTGCAAACAGTTTCGGACTATCCGCTGGTCGAGGCCATCCACCAAAACGTCGTCAAACACCCGGTGTTGCCCGATGCCGCCAGCCGTGCCCGGCTGCATGAACACAAGAGTGCCATCTTTACCGAGCACTACGCCGACTACTTACAGCTTGGTGTTGAAGAATGGCGCAAGAGTTGCGCCGAGCACGAAGTACTGGGCAAGAAAGCCGTGCTATTCGTAATGGTCGACGACACGCGTAACTGCGACGAAGTCGGCGCGTATCTGCAACGAATCTGTCCTGAGCTGCAAGGTGCGGTACTTGTTATTCACACTAAGAACAATGGTGAAATCTCCGAGGCGGCTTCGGGTAAGAACAAGGAAGATTTGGAAATCCTGCGTAAGCAGGCCAATGAGATAGATAGTTGGCAGAGCCAATTTAAGGCCATCGTGTCCGTTTTGATGCTGAAGGAAGGGTGGGACGTTCGTAACGTTACCACCATTGTCGGCTTACGCGCCTACGCGGCAACGAGCGACATCCTGCCCGAGCAAACGCTAGGTCGCGGTCTGCGTCGCATGTATTTCGGGTCAGATATACAGGAAACGGTTTCGGTGATGGGTACGCCGCCGTTCATGGAGTTCGTTGAGTCCATTCAAAGCGAAGGCGTCACCTTCGAGCGCGTGCCGATGGGCACGGGTTTGGGCCGTAAGGATTCGCTGGTTGTCGAAGTGGACGCGCAGAATACCGACAAGAATCTCGACGCGCTGGACATCAAGCTTCCCCGGCTTTCTCGTCGCTTCAACCGCGAGTTCAAAAATCCGGATGCGCTCGATCCGGCCAGTTTCGGTAATCCCAAACTTCCGCTGAAACCCTTTACGCCGGAAGAGACTCGCGAGATCGTTTTCAAAACCATGCTCGACGGCGAAGTGCATCACACCATTCGACTGGACGCAGTGGGTGCCGCCGACTATCGTTCGGTTGTCGGCTTCTTCGCTCGGCAGATTCTGAAGGAATTACGTCTCGTCGGCGGTTACGATCTGCTTTACCCCAAGGTAAAAGCCTTCGTGGTCGGTCACCTGTTCGACGCATCGCCAGCGAACCTTGAAGACCCCGTGGTGCTGCGCAATCTTTCCGAACCCGAGGCCGGCAAGATATTGTTCGACTCATTCAAAACCGCCATCAATGTACTCACCATCCAAGAATCCGGCTCGTCGCGAATCGAAGACTACATTCGGTTACGGAACACGCGGCCGTTTCGCACCGAAAACCGTCCGTACCTGACGCCGAAGCGATCGTTATTCAGCAAGATCGTCGGCGAACCGCATGCAGGTGGTTTCGAGTTGGACTTTGCTCGTTTTCTTGACGACGCACCGGACATCGCGGCCTTTGCCAAAAATTATCTCGCCGTCGGTTTCAAGATCGATTACGTCAAGGCAGATGGCGATCTTTCCACGTATACGCCCGACTTCATCGTGAAGACTACCGACAACACGGTCTGGATCATCGAGACCAAAGGCCGGGAAGAACTCGACTTGCCGCAAAAGATGGCGCGGTTGCACCAGTGGTGCACGGACGCAACCGGTGCGAGCCGCATCGAGAATGGGCCCGCTTACCGCTTCGTGTACGTGGATCAAGCTGGATTCGAAAAGTACACCCCGAAAGACTTCGCTGGTCTGGCCGCTTCCTTTACCGAGTACCGGAGAGATTGAGGCGATGGCAGACCGCGACCCACCCGAATCGGCCGGCGAAATCCTCCTGTACCAGACAGAGGACGGCAAGACGCGACTGGAAACCCGGATGATCGGCGATACCGTTTGGTTAAGCCAAAAGCAGATGGGTGAACTGTTCGGTAAGAACGTGCGCACGATTTCCGAACATATCCGAAATGTTTTCGAGGAAAGGGAGTTAAATGAATCTTCAGTTATCCGGAATTTCCGGATAACTGCCGCCGACGGCAAGCTCTACGACACCCGGTTCTATAGCCTCGACGTCGTCATCTCGGTCGGCTACCGCGTCAAATCCCATCGTGGCGTCCAGTTCCGCATCTGGGCCACGCAGCGGCTGCGAGAATACATCGTCAAGGGTTTCGCGCTCGACGACGAGCGGCTCAAACGCGCGGGCGGTGGCAATTACTTCGATGAACTGCTGGCGCGCATCCGCGACATACGCTCGTCGGAAAAAGTGTTCTGGCGCAAGGTGCTGGATATCTACGCCACCAGCATCGACTACGACCCCACCGAGGAGGCAACCCAACGTTTCTTCGCCACGGTGCAAAACAAGATGCACTGGGCAGCACACGGAAACACCGCCGCCGAAATCGTCCATGCGCGCGCCGATGCGACCAAGCCGAGCATGGGGATGACGAGCTGGCTGGGCGAAAAGCCAAGGAAAGATGAAGCGGCAATCGCCAAGAATTACCTGACGCCTGAAGAACTCGATGTGCTGAATCGCATCGTCACCCTTTACCTGGAATTTGCCGAGCTTCAGGCATTGAACCGCAAACCGATGACCATGCAAAGCTGGATTGCGAAGCTGGACGAATATCTGCGTCTCAGCGAACGGGAAATTCTCCCGCACGCGGGAAAAATCTCCCATGATGCAGCATTGCAAAAAGCAGAGCTGGAATTTGAAAAATACCGTGTAAGGCAACTTGCACAAACATCCCGCGTGGAGAGAGATTTCGACGAGGCCGTGAAGAAACTCCCGGCGCGGATGCCGCGCAAGAAATCAGTCAAACCGAAAAAACCGAAGAAGAGTTGACCGCCATGGCCCGTCCACCGAAAGAAGCCTACGACCTGACGGACGCCGAGAAGCGCGACCTGATACAGCTCATCCAGCAGGGCAAGCCGTTACCGGAGAAATACCGCTTCGTTCTTTTTGAAGACAAGCGCGAGGTAGAGTTGGTGTGGAACGGCAAGACGCGCGAGGTCTGTACCACGGTGTTGCCGTTTCAATCGTTGGAGCACGTGGACGAACCGCGCAAGGAGCGGCCGGAAATTCAAGGCGATCTTTTTGATTTCCGTGGCCGTCAGCTCAAAGGCTGGACCAATAAACTCATCTGGGGTGATAACAAGCTGATTCTTTCTTCGCTCAAGAGCGGCGCGCTGCGCCGGCAGATCGAAGATGCGGGCGGCCTCAAGCTGATCTACATCGACCCGCCGTTCGATGTCGGTGCTGATTTCTCGATGGACATCGAGATCGGCGGTGAGACATTTCACAAAGAACCGAATCTGCTCGAACAAATCGCATATCGCGATACGTGGGGACGCGGCGCGGATTCCTTCATCGCCATGATTTACGAACGCCTTATCCTCATGCGTGATTGTAATGCACAACGAGGGCAGTATCTACGTGCATTGTGATTGGCGACTCAACAGCTATCTCCGAACCACAATGATTGAAGTATTCGGAGAACAAAACTATCGCAACGAAATCGTGTGGCGGCGAGCTACGGGCGCGAGCAACACGAAAGGGCGGCAATACCCACGCGACGCCGACCATATCATCTGGGTGAGTAAGAGTGACAAATATGCCTACACGCGTCAGTTCAGCGACTACAGTGAACAGACCTTGGTAAATTACCGTTACGACGACAAAGACGGGCGTGGGCCATATCGGATGCGAGATGTTCGAGACTATTCACCAACTTCAATTTCAGAGTTCGAGAAAAATGGGCGCATCATTCTAGGGAAAGACGGCGCGTTAAATCTCAAGCAGTACTTGGCAGATAAGCCCGGCGTAACCGTCGGTTGTTGCTGGACTGAAATTAAAGATGTCTCAGGTCACAACGACGAGAGTACTGGCTACGCAACTCAAAAGCCCGAAGCCCTACTTGAGCGCATTATCACTGCCAGCAGTAACGAAGGCGATTTGGTGGCTGACTTTTTCTGCGGCAGCGGCACGACCGTCGCCGTGGCCGAAAAGCTCGGGCGCAAATGGATTGCCACCGATCTCGGCAAGTTCGGCATCCACACCACGCGTAAGCGTCTAATTCGGGTGCAGCGCGAGTGCAAGGAGTCCGGCAAGCCGTTCCGCGCTTTCGAGGTTCTGAATCTCGGCCGTTACGAACGTCAGGCGTACCTGAATGTCGGTGGTCGGCTGAGCGGTAAGCAGAAAGAAGAAGCACTTGCCCAGAAGGAAAGAGAGTTCCGCGACCTCATTCTTCGTGCCTATCGTGCACAGCCACTGGAAGACGCCAATTTTTTCCACGGCAAGAACGCCGGTCGGCTGGTCGTGGTCGGACCGATCAATCTGCCCGTGGGGCGGCTGTTCGTGGAAGAGGTAATCACAGAATGTCGCAAGCGCGGAGCGACGCGTGTTGATGTCCTCGCGTTCGAGTTCGAAATGGGCCTATTTCCCGCCGCACTGGATGAAGCGAAGCAGAAGGGTATTGATCTCGCGCCGAAATTCATACCGGCGGAAGTCTTCGACAAACGCGCCGTCGAAAAAGGGCAAGTAGTATTCCACGACATCAGCTTTGTGGAAGCCACGCCGCGCTACGAAAAGAAAGACAAGTTCACGCTCCGTATCGAGTTGACGGATTTCTCCGTGTATTACAGTCAAGGCGCCGCCGAGGCCGCCGCTGCGAGCCTCAAGAACGGCAAGAGCGAAGTCGTGTGCGAACAGGGTAAGCTCATCAAGGTGAGCAAAGATAAAGAAGGTGTCATCAAGCGTGAAGTGCTCACCAACCACTGGACCGACTGGGTGGACTACTGGGCCGTGGACTTCGACTACATGCACCGCAAGGAAATCATCAAAGTCCCGCGCGACTCGGGTGTAGTTGATCCCGCATTCGGAGATTCATCAAAACCGGAGGTAGCGGAGAACAATTTCGAAGAACGTTGGACCGGCGGCTACATTTTCGAAAACGAATGGCAAAGCTTCCGCACCCGCAAGAATCGTGAGTTGGAACGCACCTCGGCACCGCGGACCTATACTAAAGCCGGCCGCTACACCGTCGCCGTAAAGGTGATCGACATCTTTGGTAACGACACAATGGTTCTTGTGCCGGTGAGCGTGTAGGAAATAGGCCAGATTTATTTTTGTATAAGCCAAGAACGGAAACATGCTCAGAGCCAACAGTCGGTTGAAGCGCCGACTTAGCCCAGCAGAAGTCGAATTTGTAGAGTTCGCTGTTGGAGCTGTTCAACGGATTTTGCCGCACGTGGAAGTTTCCACGTGGAAAGAGAATCTTTTGGGTCAACCCAAATCTGTGTGGGCGTCCAAAAAGAGAACGGCGATTGAGATGTCAGCCGCAATTGGCCAGCATCGATCCCTGACCGCAGTAGTGCAGCGCCGGCGTGTACCGATAGTAGGTGGCAGTGTCAAACAGACGCTCGATGTTAGAGAACACGACATATGTAAGAGAGTGGTCGATCGAATATCAGAAGTACTTCGGCCGTCCACGTCGGATAATAGCGCAGCTTCGTTGCAAGCGATTCGTGATTCCTTTGATGAGCAGGTTGTAGCGCACCACGTCGCTCAACATCACAACTTAACGTTGTCCATAAGTGCGGTATTTGATGCTCTCCATACTTTGTCCGAGCAGAGCTACGAGAACAAGTCGCTGACGTTCGGTTGTATACTCGATCCAAGTCACAGGGAAAAAAATGTAGGGGCAAAGTTTCCGAAGGATTTTATCGATACGAAAAAATACAAGGCTCTTTCGGATGGATTTCGAAGCGCCTATCACGTTTCAAGCGATGGACGAATTATAAATTTCGTTGATTTGGATCGTTTCAATGAAAAGTCGCTTACAGAGAAACACTATTATCCAGATTGGGCCGAACCGATTGCTCGTGCTAGCCGTTATGGGAAATGTGGCGTAGCGTTGAGCAGGCAGGGCGACATTCTGGTTTTTGACAAAGGAACACTAAGATTCACCTATCGTTATGGTCGATGGCAATATTGGAATCATGCGCATCTATTAAGTTTGTTGAAAGATAGGGCGCGGGCGCAGCGCGTTCCTGCAACAATCCGCGGTCGCGTGGTCGGAGCGATATATCGGGCGGTATTGGACGTATCGTTTCGGCGGTCCGGCGGGCTATTCGTAATCTTGCACAATCGAAACAATCTACGTGACATTGTTAGAACCGGTGACGCGATCGGCAGCGAAAGTAAACGGAGCCAGACAGATCGCGAGTTCGACGCGGTGCTTATAGACCATTCTATTCAGTCGCTCGCTCGACCCGTCGTCGTTGAACTAGCGTCGCTCGACGGCGCGATTGTGCTGGATAATTCCGGGAAAATTCTAGCGTACGGCGCAGTACTTCAACCGAAGAAATCGGGACGACTCAGCGGCACTGAAGGCAGCGATTGGCGCCTCAAACTACGGTCTAGCGATAAAGATAAGTGCTGATGGTGATATTACTGTGTACTACGAAGGCAAGGAATTTATTCGCGTGTAAACTTCTCCGTCAGTACCGTAGGCTGGGGCGTCGAAAAAGCGCGAGTCAGAGCCCGGCCTCTCAGTGGCACACGCGACAGAAAGCAGAAACGGAAAAATTGATTCGGCGCTTTGGAATTGGTAGATCGGAGAGGGGATCAGAAAGAGACCACCGCATGCCGAGACCCGTAACAGGTTCACTTCTATATGATCTTGTGCGCTGCCCTCATCGGGTCACGATGGGCCTCTTTGGCGATAGTGCTCGTCGCGACCCTACCAACATCGCCGATCTGCGTCAGCGCCTGCGGCAGGCGCTCTTCGAAATGCGCATGGTTGGGCAGGCCGGTGAGTCGGTCGTAGCGCGCTAGATGCACGATGGTTTGCTGCGCGGAATCGTGCGCCACGCGCGTGCGCGCGCTGCCGATGCCGAACGCGAGATCCTGCGCCGCTTCGGACAACAGCTCGAGTTCCTCGGTATCGAACGCGTCGATCTCCTGCGAGTAGATAGCGAGCGCGCCGATAATTTTTTCCCGGACCCGCAGCGGGAACGCGACCGCCGAGGCAAGCCCGTGTCGAGTCACAAACGCGCGCCACGGCGCAAAGTTCGAGTCGGTGGGAATATTTCTGACGACGCAAGGTTGTGCGCTGCGAATCGCGCTACCGACGGCGCCGCGACCGCGTTCGTCGTCGGACCAAGTGATCGTTCCCATTTCCTCCGTCAGCGTCGCAAGCTCGCCGTCGAATCCGGCCTGCGCAATCGGACGGACTGTTTTGTGCTCATCGTCTTGCGTGTAACCGATCCAGGCGAAGCGATAACCGCCGATGTCGACGATGACGCGGCACATCTCTGCCAGCAGCGACGGTTCATCTTCCGCGCGCACCAGCGCGCGGTTGCCGGCGCTCAAAGTTTTCATGGCGCGGTTGACGCGTTGTAATGCGCTCGCCATGTCGTCGAAGCTGTGCGCCAGTTGCCCGAGTTCTTCGTTGCCGGGCGCCAGACCCGTACGCGCGTTGAGGTCGCCCTTGGCCAGCCGTTGCGCCGCGTGGCTTAGCGCATTGACGCGCTTCAGCACCAAGGCATTGCTTCCGGTCCACGCTCCGAACAGAATCAACAGCGCGACGACCGACATGAGCAGGATGTTGCGACGCAGATCTTCGCGCGCGGTGGCGAAGGCGGCGTCGGTCGGTATGCCGACGGCGACGTATACATTGCCGGTCGCGCTATCCTGCAGGACGTTAAAGGCATAGAGGCGGTCGGTGCCGTCCAGTCCGGTTATCTCGGCGCTGTCGTCGGTGCCGTGTGCGAGGATGGTTTTGATCAGCGGCGCGTCCGCGACGTTTTTCCCGACCCATCGATTCGATTCCGGGTAATTCGCCAGAACGGTGCCGCGTCCGTCGACGACGGTGAGCATGGAGCCGGCGGGTAGTTTTGTCGCGGCCAGGAATTTTTCGAGCCAACGCAAATCGAGCGCGGCATAAACGATGGCGCGCACCGCACCGCGCTCGTCGCGTACCGGGTAGCCGAAGTTGATGGCGTTGATACCGGTAACGCGGCCGATTTGGTAATCGCCCACGCTGAAATCGCCCGATTCGACCGCGCGCCGAAAATAACTGCGGTCAGCGATGTTGATGCGGCGCGCAAGCGCCCGCCAGTTGCAATAGATGTCGCCGTCGAGTGCGGCGACGCCGATGTTGGTGTAGAGCGGAAAAGATTGTTGCAGTGTCGCGAGCATGCGGTTGCACGCGGCGGTACTACTGGGTCGCTTCAGCTCCGAGAGTTGCGACAAGGTGATCAGCAATTGCCGTGTCGCTGCCAGCATCTGATTTTGCTGTTGCGCGGCGAATTGCACCGCCGCCATCGTCACGCGTTTCGCCTCGGCGGCATCTTCGCTGAATTCCCTGAGTGTCGTGTAGCCGCTGAACACGAACGTCGGCACGATCGCGAACAGCACCAACAGCAACAGCCGCGCGCGCAATCCGATGGAAGAAAATTTCATGGCGATACTTTTCTGTTGGCGCGTGCGTTAATCATTGTAGGGTCACGCTGAAGCTCACGTTGCCGGCCGCACCCGGATCGAGCGTGCCGGTGAAAGTCCATTCGACCGCGCCGGCGGCGCCGGTCGCCGGTTGTTGCGAGATCGAACAGACGCTGAGTCCCGCCGGCAGCGTGCCGCACTGGGCCGCACCGAAGACGGTGTAGGCCGGCGTGGCGTCGTGGATCGTCAGGTTGTGCAGCGCGCCGCTGCTTTGGTTCTCGTAGCGAATCGTGTAGGTGAGGGCATCACCGGATTTAGCCGCGGCCTTGTCCACGGATTTGACGAGCGTGAGGCCGGTGTCGGTGGTGCGGCCGACGAGCGTGAGATCGCTGCGGCTCTGCGACCAGACAATGGATGAGTTGGCGTAGCTGAAGCTCGCGCCCAGCGTTTGATTGTACTGCGCGTTATAAGGCGCATTTTCCGGCGCGAAGGTTTTGACGACGATGCAGATCTTCTGATCTGCCGTGACGTTCAATGAACCCGATACCGGCGTCTCGCCGCTGTCGATGACGCCGTTGCAGTTGCCGTCGAGATAGACAACCGTATTCCAATTGATCGACGGATTCGCGGTTCCGGTGGCCGCAATCGTGAGCTGGCCGGCGCTACCGGCGTTGAAGACGTGCGTATAGAGCGCGATGCCGCCGGGCAACACCGTCTGTTGGTTGTCGCTGTTGAAGCTGTTGTCCGGCACGTTGGCGAAGTTGACGTTGGTATAGACAGTGCCGATGACGTTGGTGAAGCTCACCGTATCGTGCGCGCGGTTGTAACTGCCGCCGGTGTTGCCGGCGCTGGCGCCAACGGAAACGTAGCCGGCGGCATTCGTTTCGATCACCTTTAATATCGCCGCGCCCGCGCCGGCAGGAATCCACAAGGTGTAACCGCCGCCACTCGAAGTCGTCGCGCTGTCGTGCGCCGTCGCGCCGGTGGCGTCGGTTACTTTCAGCGCGACGCCAATGATTCCGCTTTCGGTGCCGTCTTGCACGCCGTTGTTTGCCGTGTCGCTGCCCGCGCCGTTGTCTTTAAACACGGTGCCGTCGAGGCGGCTGCCGTTGTAGAGGCCAAAGTTCTGGTTGGCGATATCGGCGGCGGCGACGGTGAGTGCGCGCGTCTGCGTCGGTGTCTCGGTGCCGAGCCAGCCGGTGGGCAATGTCGGTGTAACATCCGAAGCGGTCGCGTTGTTGTCGAGCACGATGCTATAGCCGCCGCCGGCGACGTTGGGAAAGCTGAATGCACCGCTTGTTGGATCGACCGTTGTCACATTCGTCGCGGGACCGGTCGGACCGCTCGCCGGTACGAGCTTGGCGTACAGTGCCACTCCGCAGCCGGCTTCGGTGTTGTCGCGCACACTATTATGGTTGGCGTCGCTGTAGGCGTAGCCGGAGATGCTGCAAAGTTGCGTCAGTCCATTGACGGTCACGTCGACTTCGCCGAGGCGAATGCCGAGCGTTTCGAGCAGCGGATCGACCAGGCTGGTAAGAAGTGTCGCCAATGCCGGTGTGAGCGATCCCGACACCGCGGTCTTCAGCAGCGGCAGAATGGCGCTATCGAGCGTGCCGAGACTGGGCGAGAGTTCCAGTTGCAAATTGCTCGTGAGGCTATCGACGGCGTTTGCGATAAACCCGGCGGAGGTATACGCCGTCTTCGTTTGCGGATAGGGGCCGGTGAACGACAGCACGTTCGTGAACGGCGCCTGTCCGCGCGCATAACTCTTCGCCTGAATGTTTACCGTGGTGGCGCCGATCAGCGGTTGCGTGACACTCAGTGTGCCGATGGTGGCGAAGTTAAGATCGGCGTTGGCATTCAGCACGTGACCGCGATTGAAGAACGCGCTGTCGCTGATGTTACCGAGATAAAGATCGGCCACACCGGGTGTCGCCTGCACCGTGACCGTGTTCGCTACCGCGTTGATCGCCGTGATCGTACCCTCGGCGCGCGCGACCTCGGTGTAGAGTTGCAACTGCGTGATGGCCGCGCTCGCGCCCGATATCCCGGCGAGGCTGTTAAGCGCCGACACGTTAGGGCTCAGCGAAACCAGATTTAGGTTCAGCTTGACGCGGATCGCCCCGGTGTGGAACTGCGCACCGGCGGGTGCGCAAACATAAACCGGCGGCTCGATCACCTGCGCATATAGATCGACCGAATTGATGACGCCGCCTAAGCCGAGCGCCGAGCCCGATAAGGTTATCGGCGTTGGCGTGGTCAGCGCGTTGTTGTAATTGAAAAGCTGAATGCTGCCGCTCACGAGTTCGAGCAGATTAATTTTACTCGTGGCGAGCGCGCCGTTTGGCAGCGACACGCTCAGCATATCGCCCAATCGTACATTGCCGAACAGCGCGCTGACGGAAAGATGCGATAGCGCGCTCGCGGCGGCGCTGTTGCCATCGGCCTGTGCCGCGGTGGCGGCGGCGTTGACGATTTGCGCGAGGCTTGCGCTTGCCGACAGCGCCGCACTGGGGCTGCCGGTGCTCGTCTGTGTCTGCAACGCGCTCAGGAAGCTCGCGAGATTGACGTTGCTCCGCGCCAGCGCGTTCCAATCGGCCACGCTCAAGTTAATGCTGTTGCCGAGCAGATCGCCGAGCACCGCGTTCATCAGTGCGCCGCGCGATGAGTCGACGCTGGCGAGGCGCGCTCCGGCGGAGACGCAAGCGCCGGTGGTGCAGGCAGCGTTGGCTGGCGGTGACGCGAGACCCAGGTAGCTGAAAGTTGCCAGCGTTAAAATTCGCTTCACGATCGCGATCGTCATTCCCGCGAAAGCGGGAATCCATGCGGCTTTGCTTAATGCCCTATGGATTCCCGCTTTCGCGGGAATGACAGTGATATCTAGTGCGATTGCCTTGGCCATGGTTTGCTCGCTCATTTCATGCGCTCGAACAATTTCTCGTCGAACTTAAACCGCAGCCGCAAATAAACGCCGCGCTCGGTGTATTCGTCGCCGGCGAGGTCCGCGTCTTTGAAACCGAGCACGTTGTAGCCGACGGCGATCCACAAATTATCTTGCATGCGATAGCCGAGTTCCGTGCCGACGCCGTATTGATGGCTGGCGAATCCGCCGGAGAATAAACTGCTGACCTGCGCGCCGACGTCCCAACGTTGACCGACGTCGCGCGTCACGCGTGCCGCGATGAGCTGCGTGGTGCCGCGGCTGTCGATGCCGCCGCTGTATTCGTCGACGAATTTGATGGCGTAATGGCCCGAGATCACCAGCGGTTGCGACGGTTGCACGTTGATGTGCGTCGAAACGATGTGCGCCTCACGCAAGTATTGGCTCCCCGACGTGCTATCGCTCTCACGTTTGTATTCGTAGCGCCCGAGACCGTTCCACACGTTGGTGGCGACATCGCGATAGGCGAAGCCGAGCTGAAGACGTTCCTGCACGCGATCGCCGGCGTTGAGCGTTTTGTTGTCGGTGAGGCTGATGATGTTGCGGCCGAGAAAAGTCCATTGCTCATCCAGCTTCACCGCCAGACCGAGCGTGTTGAGAAGGCTGTTGGCGCTTGGGCTCATGCGATATTCCAGGCGCGCGCCGCCTTTCCACAACGGATTGCGCGTGTACTCGACGGCGCCGGTCACGGCGGTCGATTCTTGATCGCTCTCGCCCGACAGCGTTTGGATACGTTCGAGCCCGGTATTCAGGCGCACGCCCTCGGCGACTTGCCAGCCGTTGTGCAGGCCCATCGCCGCTTCGGATTCGCGGCCGCTGAAGCTGTCGGCGGCGCGGTATTCGCTGAACGCTCTGCCGTCCTTCATGTATTCGTTGTCGATGCCGACCACCGTGGTGTTGTTGCGCTGATTGGCGTCGAGCCCGTACGGACTGGCGATCGAAGAAATAAGTTCATGGCGACCATACAAACGACCTTTGTCGGAAAAACGATATTCGCCGCCGACGGCGACGAGCTTGCGGTCGCTGTTGTCGATCGCTTGCTCGGCTTCGCCGTAAACGCTTGCGTTCGCGACACCGGGCACCGGCGCGCCGATCTTAGCGCGCACGCTCGTGGTCTCGTTCGGCGTCACGCCGCTGGTGGGTTGCGCCGGCGTCAAGGTCTCGCGCGCGTGGCGCACGCCGGCCTCGACCTTGATGCTGTTATCGAAACTGCGCTCGACGCCGACCGATTGGCCATCGCGTTCGCCGCCCGTGGTCACGTCGCCGGTGTGGATCGCCTCGCCCACGAGGCGCGTGCGCTCATCGATTTTGTAAGACGCTTTGGCGCCGGCTTCCGAGCGGCCCTTGGTCAGCGTCGATGACGAGTTGTCGAAGTTGGCGTCGCTGCGCCCGGCGTAGGCGCGCGCTTGCAGATCGCCATCTTCGTGCTTCACGTCGATGCGCTCGGCGTTGCCGGTACCGACGCTGAGCTTGTCGCTTTGCGCGACCTCGGCGATGAAGGTGGTGTCGCCGTTCTTTACGGTGGCGTTGACGCCGCGCACTGTTGATGGGTCTTGCGGATTGCGGTCCTGGATGGCGACCGCGCCGACCCCGACGTTATCCGTGACCTTGATCTTCGCATCCACGCCGCCGATCCAAAATGCATCGCCGCCCTGATCCACTTCATAGGTGACGCGAATGAAATTCGGATTGAGGTTGGCGTCCACGCTTGCCACCGGAGCGCGGAACAACAGACTGCCGCTGAAGGATTCGAGTTCGTAGTCGGTGAAGCGCGTTTGCGGCACGCTGTTGATCACGAGCGCCGGCTGATTGCGGTCGCGCGTGATGATCTCGACTTTTTCGCTGTTGACGATGAGATTGGTGTTGGCGAGCGCGTACGGGCCGGAAGTGCCGTTGGCCGGAATTTCTTCGACCACCTGACGCACGCTGTCTTCGCTGGCGAAGGCGTTCACGGTCACGCCATTCGATTCGTAATGTTCGCGCACGCCGGTGAGGCTGCGGTTGTAAGCGGCGAGATTGCGCGCCGGGTCGGTTTCCGATGTGGTGAAGTCGCCGTAGAGCAGCCACGATTTATTTTTATCGACGCGCACGTACAGACGTTGGCTCGATTGCGCGTCGAAACCCTTGACCGAGGCGTCGCCGTAGACCGGATAGAACTGGTCGGGCTGAATGTCGCGAAACAGACGCTCGCGCGTCGACTTGTCCGAGTCGAAACCGAGCGTGAGCAGATAGTCGCCCTTGATCTTGCCTTTCAGGAACAGCGCGGCACGCGCGGCGGCGCTGTGGTGATCGTCGCCCCACGAATAATTTTTCAGTTCCTGCTCGAAGCCGTCTTGCCGGCGCGCCGGCTGCAGCGCGCCGAGTTTGAAGTGGCGCACGTTGAGTGTGCCTTCGATCAAACCGGCCGCGACCATGTCGCGCAGCGATGGCGTAAACGTGAATTTTGTTTCGGCCGAGAGTGCGCCGCTCGATACGCGTATCTGCACGTCGCCCAATTGCTCCGGTGCGCGCAGATCGAACTGCGTGCGGCCGCCTTCGACGAAGATTTGCACGCCCGGCTCGATCTTGTTCAGATCCTCGACGAGCCAAGTGCCGACACTAGCTTCGAGTGTCAGCGGTGTGCGCACGGCCACGGCGAGGCCATTGGTGTCTTCGAGTCGAACGCTGACCTTGGCGATGCTCGGGCTGTTTATATCGGCGTCGGCTTGCACGACGTCGAGTCGCAACCGGGCGAGATCGCCCGGCGCCAGCAGCGTGATCGTCTTGGTCGCGCGCAAGTTGCCGAACGGATCGCGCTGTTCCAGCGTCAGGGTATTCTTTCCGGGTTGTAGATCGATGCCGATGTATTCGCGCGCTTCGAGCTTTCGATCTTGATGTACGACGCGCGTGCCGATGCGGGAGTCGGCGATGGCTTCGCCGTTGACGCGCAACGTTAGCGGTGCGTCGAGTACGCCTTTGACGCGCAGTTTGATTTGCCGGACGGAAAGGACCGCGCCGTCGGTGAGGGCGATGAAGTCCGGGGTGTTGTCGAGATCACCAATGACATCAGCCAATTTCCGCTCCACACAATGAGTTCCTCCCCCTTCAAGGGGGAGGGCAGGAGGGGGATGGGTTGCGTCGGCGGAAATATCGCACGAACCCCATCCCCACCCCGGCCCTCCCCTTGAAGGGTAGGGAGATTCATGGGGAGTTTCATGGGCAGGAGATGTGTCAACGATAACACCGCTCGCCGCCAGCGAATGCGGATCAACCGTGCCCGCGTTCTCCAGATTCAGCGGCTTGGCGACACCGGCTTCCACTTCGCCTTTTCCTTGTTGCGCTTTCGCGCGCCGGCGTTCGACTTCTTGCATCACGCCGGCATCGCAGTTGCCGACGGCGAAATCGGCGCGCGCCAGTTCGCCGTTTTTTAAATCGACGAAGCGGCTGTCGCCGTCGTTGAGGTTGCGTTGCGCGAGCGGCACCAGCTTGGCGCCGGCAGGCAGCGTGATCGGATCGACTTTAGCGACGTGCGTGCGCGGGCTGATGCCGTAGAAACTGAATTTACCTTCGCCGTCGCTGATCGCATAGGTGCCGTCCTCGAGCCAAATGCGCACGCCGGGAATGCCGCGCTCGCCTTCGTTTTGAATGCGATCGGCGTTGCAGTCGGCGTATATTTTTCCGAGGATGAAACCGCGATCGTCGAACACGCCGCCTTCGATGCGCACTTTCGCCGTGGCGACGTTGCTGATGCGCGCCAGCGGCGCTGCGCTCGATGCTTGCGCACTGTTGACGTTGTCGCCGAGGTGCGTACCGGGACCGACGCGCAGGCGATAGACGATCTTCGTGATCGCGTCGTCGGCGAGATTGCCGAGGCTGAACGTCAACACCGGGCCGCGTCCGCCGGCGGGATCGCCGACGCGCGCGCCGTCTTGGCGCGCGCTGCCGAGTTGATACATGAATCCGATCGGCAACCGATCGGCCAATTGAATCCCCGGCAACGCCGAGCCGGAGGCATTTTTCACTTGCACGGTGTATTCGATGAAGTCGCCGAACTCGGCGACATTGCGCGAGGCGACTTTTTCCGTGAGCAATCCGCCGACGGCATCGGCGTCGAGCGGAATATCGATGCGCACCGCACCGCTGGCGGCGCTGATCGTAAAGTTGCCGCCGTACGAACCGGACACGTCGATAATGCGTCCCGCCGGCTGCAAGCTCGGTGCGAGCTGCGACGGAAAGTCAAAACCGGCCAACGTCGAAAGCTGCAAACGATAAATGCTCGGCGACACCAACGCGAAGCGATAGCTGCCGTCGGCGCTGGTGACGATCGTGCTCGGCGCCGGCGTGAGGCCGTCATCCTCGAACACCAGCGCCGGACCGCCGGCGTTGCCGCCGTTGCCTTCGCCGGTGACGTCGATCAGTTGCACCGTGATGCCGGCGAGCGGCGAGTTGGTGCGGCTGTCGTAGACGATGCCGAACGGATCGATGAAGATCGTCGTCGTGGTTTCGGTCGCGCCGCAGCCGCGGATGACCGCCATCAGCACATCGTTCTTGCCGGTCTCGAGCGCGCCGCTGCCGATCACCGGCGGCGTCATGGCGGCGTTCGCCGTCGGTATGCCGGCGTAGCGAAACATGCCGGAGTTCGGCGCCGTCTCCGTGGCGACGTACGATTCGCTGTCGCCGGTTAGCTCCGAGGTGATCGTGACGGTGACGGTTTCGACGGCCGTCGGATCGGTGTTGCAGGCGCCGGCGTCGACCTGAACATGCAGCGGTGCGCCGAGCGTCAAGTTGATAGCGCGTTGCATGAAGTCGTTGTCGCGGTAGTAATCGATGCGCGGCGCCTGCATCGGCACCAGCAGTTGCACGTCGTTCGACGGCGCGCGGCTGTCGCCGGGCGCGACACCGTCGCTGTAGATCGTCTCACCGGCGGTGGTGATCGTGCCGCTGGCGTTGTCGTTGATTTTCACTTGCACATCGAGCGCGTTGGTTTCGCCGATGGCCATCGCCGCGAAGGCGCAGGCCACGTCGATGACGTGCGCCGGATCCGATGGCGCGCTCATCGAATAGACCGATGCCGGCATCTCGGCCGAGTGATAAAGCAAGCGCGCATTCGCCGGGCAGCGGGCATGGGTAAACGTCGTGTTCGCCGGCACCGATTGCAGCAGCAAGACGCCGCTATCGGCTGCGCCGTCGACGCTGAACGTCACCGTCGTTGCCGGCGCGCCGCCGGTGTTGCGCGTCACCAGGTGCAGCGTCACGTTATCGTTGCGCGCCGGTGTCGTCGTCGATGCGCTCAAGGTTGTTACCAGCACGGCGCCGGTGCTGGCGCTGATGACGTCGTCGTTGCGCGCGCCGATATTTTGCCGCTGGCTGACGGCGCTCAGTTGAATGCGCGCCGCCGTACCCGCTGACAGCGTGCTCGGCAAGGTGCCGACGATGACGAGATTGGCCGACTCGCCGGGCGCTAACGTGACGCTGCCGATCGCCGGTTCATTGGCGTCGGCGACGCCGTTGCTGTTCAGATCGCGCACGAGCAACGGACCGATCAGATCGAAATCGTCGCCGCCGAGATTGGCGACGGCGAGGGCGTAGGTCGTCTCGGTATTGCCGGTGTTGCTGAGGCGGTGCGCCAAGCTGATGTGGCTGCCGGCGGCGCGCTGCACGCTTTGATTTTGCGTGAGCAGCACGGCGTCGAACGGCTGTACCACGATGCGCACGGTGTTGGAGGTCGTCATTGACGCTAAGCCGGTGACGGAATCGACGTAGCGCACGCTCGCTTGGTTGTCGATCAGGCTGCCGGCGAGTGGCGCGGCGAAAGCGGTGTGTGTCAGTAGAGCGACGCAGAACGATAGGACGATGCATGAACGATTAAATAATGTGTAACAAATTTCCCTCACCCTGACCCTTGTCTCCGAACTCATCCCCTCTCCCCCGTGTTTTTCGGGGGAGAGGGTTAGGGAGAGGGGGATGCGTAGGCATAGGTGATCTTTCACGCACCCCTCTCCCTCGCCCTCTCCCCGCCAGGGCGGGGAGAGGGGATTTTTTGTTGGTTCATGGGGCTGAATTACTTTTCAATTTTCTTGAAGAGTCGCGCAAACCTCCTATCGCTCGCCGTTACGGATTGATGCGCACGCCAAACGTGATCGTCGCCGACTTACCCGGCGCCAGCGTTCCGACCGTGGCCTGCACCGTGCCGCTACTGCCGGCGGCCGGCGCGGTGATGCTGCCTTGGCTAGTCGCGGCGGCGACGGCGCCGTGATAGGTCGTGTTCGCGGGTGTGGCGTCGCTCACCACCACCGAAGTCGCATCGGCCACGCCGATGTTGGTCGCGGTGATCTGGTAGCGCACGCACGCGCCCGGGATCGCGCCGGTGGTGAGGTTGCTCATCGAGTACGCGGTGTCGGGCGTGCCGTCGCAGTTGGCGTCGAGTGCTTGCATCTTCGTCAGCTGCAGTTGGCCGGCGATGACGGTGGTGCTGTCCGTCACGGATATCGGAGATACCGCGGCGACACTGTTAATGATACCGATGGTCGTGGCCGTCAGCGTTGCCGTGTCCACGGTGCCGATGGCGCCGCCGGCGGGTGCGTACACTTTTACGAACAGCGTCGCGTTCTCGCCGGGATTCAAACCGGCCGCGGTGCTGGCGCCATTGGTGCCGCCGGCAAGCGCTGCCAAGTTAGTAACGATCGGATCGGCTGCATCGAGCACGCCGTTATTGTTCTTGTCCCAATAGATCGTGGCGCTGAAGCTCGATTGCGAATCCGTCGTCGTGAGACTCACTTGACTCAACACGCCATCGCCTTCGAGCACGTTGCCGTTGTTGGTGAGGGTGTGGCTGTACACGACCGCGCCGCCGGGATAAATCTGGCCGCTATTGTTCGGCGTCAGCGCGAGGTTGCGCAGTGTGTTGACCAATATCGCATCGTGCAGGCGGTCGGAGGCGCCGGAGGTCGGCGACACCGTGCGAAAGTACACGTCGGTGGTGCCCGGTGTGCTACCGGCCGGCGGCGTGACATCCGCGTACACCACCATGTTGGCGCCGGCGTTGATGACACCGGTGTTGCTGATCACCGCGCCGTTGGCATCCTTGAAGATCACGCTCCAACCGGACGGCAGCGTGAGCCCGGCGAAACTGCTGTCGGTGCTCGCTTGCAAGTTATAGGTGTCGGCCACCCCGCTGCTGTTGGCGACATATAAAGTGAAGCGTGTGGTCGTGCCCGGATTGGTCGAGTTAGTCACGACCGCTGCGACTTCCGGGCCACTGCCGGCGCCCGGCGCGCCGGTGCCGGCGGAGTTGTTGGTGAGATCGACCGTATGCGTCGTGATGGCCGTCAACGTATCGGTCGCGGTCGCGCTCTTAGTCGGGTCGGCTTTCGATGTCGCGGTTTTTTGCACCGTGTACGGACCGCCGGTGGCGCCGACCGGCAGTATCGCCTTGAGCACGACGCTGTAGCTTGCGCCCGGCGCCAGCGGACCCGTATCGGGAACGCCGTTGCCGTTGCTGTCGATGAGCGGGGTCACGCCATCGGCTTGAAACAGCACGAACGTCGTGCCGAGCGGGAAGGTCGAGGTGCCGATGCTCATGTCAAAGCTGTCGGTGCCGTTGCCGTTGTTGGTGACGGCGTTGGCGAAGCTCGCGGTGCCGCCTTGCGCGGCGACGACGACGGTCGCACCGGTCATCGCTACCGCTACCGATTGGCTGACGATGAATTGCACGCCGTTGGTGTTGGCTGCGGCGATATTGTTGGCGCCGTCGTTGTAGCTGTACGACGCTGTGTTCAACGTCGCCGCGTTGGCGCCGGGCGCGAGACCGGCATTGATGTTGACTTGGAACGTCAGCGTGCCGCTCGCGCCCGCGGCTACCGAGGCGATGACGGCGGTGACGCGGCCCGCGGAGGTGACGTTGTAGTCGTACACGATGCCGCTTTGATTGTCGGCGGCGTTCGCATCCGTCAACACCGTGCTGCCGGTGCTGCTCCAACGCGCGCTGTTGGCGACGTACGTCATGCCCGAGGGAATCGCGTCGATGAGCGTGAGGTTCGTCGCCGCGCCGTTGCCGACGTTGGTGTACGTCAACGTGAACGTGCGCGGGCCGGTTCCCGGCAAACCACTCGTTACATCGATCGACTTGGTGACGTTGATCACCGCGTTGCTCGAGACCGTGGTCGTGTCGGTGTTGCTCGCCGTCACCGAGCCGGTGAACGTGCTCGCGGCCGACACCGTCAGCGTGTTGGTGTTGCCCGCGACCGCAGTGGCCGGCACCGTGCCGACGACGACGAACTTGAACACCGTGCCCGCCGCCAATTCGCCGGTGGAGGTGATCGGTGTCGTGTTGTCGGGCACGCCGTCGCCGTTGGCGTCGGCATACATCGTCACCGAGCCGAAGCTAAAGCTGTCGCTGTTGCTGGTCGATAGGCCAAACGTGTCGGACCCGTTGCCGGTGTTGGTCAGTGTGTGCGGATAGCTTGCCTGCCCGCCGATCGCGGCGTTCTTGGTGCCGTTGGCGGTGAGCGTCAAACTCGCAACCTGTTGCACGATGGTCGTCACCGTATTGCTGGTCACGGTGCGCACTGTTTGGGAAGCATCCGAATAGGTTGCCGACGCTTGGTTACCGATGCTGGTGCCGGCAAGGGGAGCGGCGTAGACCCGAGGCGCGTTTAACAATGCGAATACGCTGATAAATGCCAGGATTACAATTTGGCGCAATCGCGCGTGTGGCGAAACCGCCAGAGCGACGGAGCGTAGCGCGTTCATTGCGGCACCTCCGTCCCGAGCACTTGCACGCGCGCGCTGACCACCGTTGATTTTCCGGCGGCGAGGTCGCCGAGTTGCCAGCGCAGATAACGGTACTCCGACAGCGGCACCAGCCGCGTTTCGTGCGCACCATTCACCAATGTCACGATGCGCTTCAGCGGCATCGGCTCGAACGTGTGTCCGTCGGTGCTGGCGAGTGCGGCGGCGGGGCGCGCCGAGTCGTGGAGGTACACGGTCGTTCCTGCGGGAATCGGCAACGTTGCCTCGACGTTTCGAGCTGTCGATTTACCGGAATTGGAATAGATCGCCCGGTATTCGACGGTGTCGCCCGGCTCGGCGCGATCGCCTGGCCGCAGCGACTCCTTGCCGTTGGTTGGGTGCACGACGAGAAAGGCGCTAAGTTTCGCGGCGACATCGCCGCTGTCTGCTGTGACGTTTGCGGCGGTGAACAGCAGCACGAGGCAAATGCTGGCGACATAAATTTGTTGTTTCAAAGAATCTCTCCATGTAGAAGTTTTTTAGCCTTTCCTTGGCAATTGGTGTTAACAGCGCAGCGGGGATCTCAGGGTCAATTTTATACTTACTATATGTATAGCATCAGTAGTGTCCGGACGTTAATCGAATAAAGTCAGCTGATTAGCCGCAAGCGCCTGGATGTCATCCGTGATGATGTTGTTAAGTAGCTGATCCAATGGCATTCGCTCGAACAAGGTCAGACTCAAGATCTGTAGCATT